>JAVHWG010000640.1:0-17878 GCA_032159965.1 Mycobacterium sp. | reverse complement strand
CCTCATACAGGCGCCCGTACGGCTGCAGTCCGGCGAAAACGCCCCCGAGGCGAACGTCCTGCGGCTCGGTGAACCACGGACCGGGAGCGACGATCATGAGCTTCGGTGTTTGCGCAATGCCGTCAGCCACCCGCACGATGTCGTGCACACACGGGAACACAAAGGACTGAGGCCAGCTGAGCAGGACCGGACCCCGTCCCGGCAGAAAGTCGGTCAGGCGGACGCTGGTGTGGCGCCGCGGGCCTGTGACGGCCACCCAGTTGGCGGGGCCGCCCATCGCGTCGACGTGCAGACGGACCCTGTCGGCGCCCGCAGGGAATCCCACGGCATCGACGGTGACAGCACGCCAGACCCTCCGTCTGGCGTTGACGTCGGGAGGGGCCGGGTCGGTGGTGTCGATTCGCCCGAGCGGCACGATCTGCGGACCCGCTGATTCGTCGGCACGCCCGAACTCGAACCAGACGGTGGCCGCACCCGCGGGCCCCACCACGGACGCTGACAACCCTTCGGTCGCCTTCAGCGGGGGCAAGGTGAACCACTGGCTGGTCAGCATCGCCGGGCCAGGCGGGGCATCGCGGCTGCCCCACAGGTATGTGGACATACCCGTGCCAGGCGCATCCGGCGGGGGCGCATCGGGCGCGAATCCACCCAGGGCGGTGAAACCCGTTGATGAATAGGCGGTTTCGGCAGTGGTGAGGATGTCGCCGTCGGCAAGCACGTCGACGCTGTCGGCGAACCCACACGACGGCCGCCCGCTGAGCCACCGCAGGTTGGATTCGGCCAGGGACCCGGCGGGACGCCGGAGCGGAGCAGAGACGAACGAGACCATCATGACCACCACCGACCCGATCAACGCAATCAGCACGAGCACGGCGGGACCCGTGGCGATCGCACCGCGCACTGCACCGGCGCCGCGCGCCCGCCATCCGATGGCCGCCACGGTGTAGCCGACCAGCAGCAGCCCACACCACAGGATCACCGAACGCAGCGGCAGCCCGAGGGGCTGCGGACCGACCATCACCCACGGCACCAGGTAGAGGTCCTGCATCCACCAGGAGTTGGGCCCCGCGAACCCGACGGCGGCCGCACCGACGGCCAGCCCCGCAGCGACCAGGCCGATCACCACATCGCGACGGACACCAGCCGAATCGGTCCGGTGGACGACCAGCACCAGAGCCACAACCAGGAACGCGGCGAGCACCCCCGCCAGCGCACCCAGGTGATACGACCATTTGGACGGAGCCAGCGACAGCAGTGCCACCGAAATCACGACGACGGCCCCCATCCGCGCCGCGGCGCCCGCAACCGCGCCTCGTCGGCGCAGCAGTAGCAGCCCGACCACCGGGACGAGCGCGGCGCTGAGCAGAACGGGCAGCCGCTTGGCGAAACTGCCCATCTGATCGTCGCCGAGAAGATAGCGGTACCGGTCCGGCTCGTCGTACCAGGACAGCGACGGGCCGAAGAAGCGGTGCCACCCGGTTGCGGTGACAACGCCGTCCCATGTCTGGTCGGCGAAGACCACCGTGAGGAAGACCGCGGCGATCGCCGCCAGGAGCAGCAGGCGCAACGGCAGGTCGCCTCGCGTCGACGTGCCGGTGCGCAGCAGCCTGACGATGCTCGGCGCGAAGACGATGAACGGCGCGAGAATGACGACGGCGGTCGGACTGGCCGCCAGGGTCAGCGCGGCGATCAAAAGCGCCACGCCGACCGCGCCGAGCCCGCGCGCCCGCCACAGCAGCGCGAGCACCGCGGTCACACCGAGCGCCACCATGCCCTCAGGACGAACGCCGAGGTTGAACGGCATCCACGCCGCCACAAAGCAGATCGCGGCCACCGCCCGTAGCCGAGCGGTGGGCGCCAGCGCCGGCAACGCGGCACCCAGCACGCCGCGACTGAGCACCAGCCACGTCGCGACGGCGAGCAGAGTGCTGACCAGGCGCAACCACATCGGCGCGACGCTGATGGCGGTCAGCGGGGCGATCATCTGCTCCCAGAGCGCGAACGGCGCTTCCGACGCATTCCACCACCGGTAGTAGTTGCCGGGGTTGCCGCTCGCTGCGTAGGTGCGGGCAATGGTCGTCGCCCAGCCGTCGTCCACTGCCAACGGGCCGACCACCGCCCAGACCGCCAGCACTGCGATGACGCCGGCGTCCACTGCGGCGCGTCCGACTCGGCCGTTGGTCTCCGTCGATGCATCCTCGGCAGGCGCAGGGTTGACGCCCACGACGCGGCGGCGGTCGCGCAGGAGCAGCGCAAGCGCTGCACCGGCCGCCGCCAACTGGGCGACGATGAGCAGGAGCTTGCTCGGAGTGGGACTCGTCGCGAACACACTCGAGGTGCGGCCGGTCACCGACATGCCCGCCGTCTTCTCGGCAGGCAGATCCGTTCGGAACCCGAACACCCTCGGCACCCGTGCATCGGGGAAACTTTGGGTCCAGCCCGCGGTGTCCGAGACGGTAATGCCCTGACCGTCGGCGTGCAGGGTGAGGTATCCGTCGCCGTCGCCCGCGGGGACAGCCACGTCGTGGCCGTCGAAACGCACCCGCGCTTCCGAAGAGCTTGTTTCGACCGTCAGGCCGTCATCGGCGTCACTGGTCGCCAGCACGGTGATCGCGGCGCCGGGGGCAGGCGAGCGCAACTCGGCGAGCGGAACCTTGACGATCAGCTCCTGCGGCCGGTAAGGCGCAAAGAGGACCGTCGTGGACGCGGCGGGGCGCCCCGCTGCCGGCCACGTGACAGTTGCCTGCTGGGCCATGACGGGCGCGAACGGCAGCGCCAACGCGGCCACGACTCCGATCAATCCGACCGTCAGCGCGAGCGCCCGTCGAATCACCCCGCCCGCTCTAGACTGACGACCACCCGATCGCCCACGGCGCAGATGCGCCCGACCTCGAAGCCGCACTCCCGGGCCAGCTGGTCCGCGCTGTCCAAACCCACTGTCGCCCAACGAAACCAGGGGCCGACTTGGTCGGCCGATTCCAGCCGCACCGGTGCTGTGCGAACGCCAGTGAGACAGGTGTCGAACTCGACAATGCAGCGACCGCCGGTGCTGAGCAACCTGTAGACCCGTTCCAGCAGGCGGTGCGGATCGCCGCCAATGCCGATGTTGCCGTCGATCAACAGCGCCGTTCGCCAGCGGCCGATCCCGGGCAAAGCAGTGAAGATGTCACACAGCACGGCGGGCGCGCCACTGCGGCGGGCCAGCTCGATCGCCGACGCCGACTGGTCGACGCCGAGCGCGCACACACCTTGCTTGGCCAGCTGGGCGACAAGCCGACCGGGCCCACACCCGACGTCGATCACCGGACCGACACACATCTCCAGCACCGCGCGATCGAAGACCGCGTCGGCGCGGGACCCGCCCAGCCATCGCTCAACCGGCAGCGAGCGGACCTCGCCATGCCGGTGGCGGACCCAACATCGTTCACCGGCGAGCGCGCGTTCGTACAGCTGACCCATCACTGCACTATCGCCTCCCTGGTTCCGCGACGCGACCGGCCGCGCGGGGACTGCGGCCAACAGCCACCTGGTTGGTCAGCGTCATTCGCTCACGTCCTCGATTCGACGGTCAACGTCACCTGCTATTCGGACCTGCGCGATCGTTGGACGGGCTCGAATCACGCGCTCGGCAGCAGGTCGGCAGTGACGATCTGCAAACTGCCGCGGCCGTCCGAATCAGTGCCAGTCACCAAAACTGCCCCTGAACGAGGGTCGACCGCAACAGAATTGGGCTGCGCGACGGTGGGTATCCCACCGAGTACCCGCGGTGCGCCGGGATCAGCGAGATCGACCACTCGAAGGATGTTGGACGCCGTCAGCGTCACGAACAGGCGGTGCCGCTGCGCATCGTAGGCCAGGCCGTACGGGTTGCCGGGCGCGTCGACCCTCGCCACCTGCGTGATCTGTGGATTGATGCGATCGATCAGGACAGCGCCGCCATCGGTATCCGCGAACGCGGCGAGATCGCCGGAGAGCCCGACGGCATGGGTCAGTTTCACCCCAACCGGCGCTTGCGCCACCTGCTGACGTGTCGACCCGTCGTACACCCACACCCCGTTGCCCTGAACGTCGGCCACCGCCGCGTATCTGCCCACTGTCGCCACACCCCCGGGCTGGACCGGGCCGGCCGCGAGCGACCCCACGACCTGCCCGTCAGCAACGAACACCACACCGCCGCCCATCTCGCTGGTGACCACCACGGTGCCGCCGGAGGTGAGAGCAGCGTCGTGGGGTTGACGGCCGACACCTGTCACCGTCGACAGCACGCGCCCGTCGCCCAACACCACCTCCGACAGTTCGTTGGAAGCTTCCAGCGGCACCAGGACTGGGCCGTCTGCTCCTGCAAGTTCAAGGTGGCGTGCCGACCCGCGCGTCGGAATCCTCTGTCGCACTACCCCGGTCGCGGCGTCGAACAACGCAATCCCGTCCGGGTTGCGCACGGCAACGGCTCCGGTGCCCGACGATCCAACAACAACGCCCTCCGGTCCGTCACCGATCGGCACGACTTTGCCCGCCGGCGGCACCGTCAACGCCGGGGCGTGTGCGGGCTCCGCGGCCGGCGTGGGCGGCTTGGACATCAACGACGACGGCGCGGGACTTGCGGACGGGGCGCCCGACGAGGGCGAGCCCGTGCCGCAGGCCGCGACGAGCATTGCGACGGCGACAAGCCCGCACCGATATCCGCGTGGATGCACCAGTTCAACTCCCCGCCGTCGTACCTGACTTTGCCTGGTATTCGGGGCCGTCGATGTCGCGGACTTGTCCCGAGGCGTGTTCAGGGCACCGAATGCGGAGGGAGGGACAACCTCCCTGGACATCACACCTAGACCGCGACGAGATCGTCAGCGTGCACGGCGGGACGCCGGAGCTCAGCCGGTAGCTCGGGGGTTGAGCGGCCCATCATCGTCGCGAGTTCGGCCGCGTCGTAGGCCACCACGCCACGTGCGACCACCGTTCCGTCGGGATCGTGCAAATCCACCACGTCGCCACCGAAGAACCTGCCGGCCAAGGCGGTAATTCCAGCGGGCAGCAGTGACCGCCGATTGCCGATGACCGCCCGCACCGCGCCCGGGTCGAGCGTCAGGGAACCCGCCGATTCGGCCGCATAACGCACCCAGAACCGGCGCGCTGACATCCTGGCGGCGCGCGCGGCGAACACGGTGCCCACCGAAGCGTTCGTGAGCGCGGTAGCGGCGTCCGCGGCTGCGGCCAGCAGGACTGGGACCCCTGCGTCGGCCGCGAGGAGGGCCGCAGACAATTTCGACGCCATGCCGCCCGTACCGAAATGATGACCGCTGCCTGCTGCCACGCCGTCCAGGTCCGCGGGTCCAGTGACCTCAGAGATCAAGCGCGCGTTGCCTTTTCGCGGATCCGAGTCGTACAGCCCGTCGACATCGGACAGCAGCACCAGCGCGTCGGCCCCGACAAGATGGGCGACCAGAGCAGAAAGACGGTCGTTGTCACCGAACCGGATCTCGTTGGTGGCGACCGTGTCGTTCTCGTTGACGATTGCCACCGCGTGCAGCGAGCGCAACCGGTCCAGCGTTCGCTGGGCGTTGGTGTGCTGAACCCGCATCGCGATGTCATGGGCGGTCAGCAACACCTGGCCCACCGTGCGCTGGTACCGCTTGAACGCCGCACTCCAGGAGTTGACCAGGGCCACCTGGCCGACGCTTGCCGCGGCTTGCTTGGTGGCCAAATCCGCCGGGCGGCGCGTCAACCCGAGCGGCTCAAGCCCGGCGGCGATAGCACCGGATGACACGATCACGATGTCGGAGCCGGCCTTCATCCGCGTCTCGATCGCGTCGGCGAGCTTCTCGAGCCTGCCGACGTCGAACATGCCGGTGGGAGTGGTCAGCGCGGTGGTACCGATCTTGACGACCACGCGGCGCGCGGTCCGCACCGCTTCTCGATGCGGCGACGTCACTGCCCGTCTTTCCCTGGATGCTGCGTGCGGCGCTCGCGCCTGGCGGCCTTGCGTTCGTCCGCAGAGACCCGATCGGTGCGCTCGAGACGCACGTCGGTGCCGCGGCCCGACGGGATCACGTCGACGCCCGCCGGAGTCTGCGGCTCCCACTGGAACGTGACGTCTCCGATTGTCACGTCGCAGCCGGGGGCAGCGCCGAGCTTCAACAACTCGTCCTCCACCCCCAGCCGTGCCAACCGGTCGCCGAGATATCCGACCGCTTCGTCGTTGTCGAAACTCGTCTGGCTGATCCACCGTTCCGGCCGCGCTCCGCGCACGACGAACGCGCCACGCTGCGCTGTGTCCGGCTCGACGGTGAAGCCGCTCTCGTCGACGGGCACCGGCCGGATGACAGGTCGGCGCGGCGGCGCGGCGGGATGCTCTGCCCGGTAGTTCTGCACCATCTCCCACAGCCCGAACGTCAACGGCCGCAGGCCTTCATGGGTGAGCGTTGACACCTCGAAGGTCGGCCAGCCGAAGCGGCGCGCGATCTCCTCGCGCACGAACTCCGCGAGTTCCCTGGCCTCAGGGACGTCGATCTTGTTGAGCACCACCGCACGCGGCCGCTCGGACAGATCGACGAGAGCCGAATCTCCTTGCAGCCGAGGGGTATATGCGGCCAGCTCAGCCTCGAGCGTCTCGATGTCGGAGACGGGGTCGCGACCGGGTTCCAGTGTCGCGCAGTCCACGACGTGGGCCAGCACCGCACACCGCTCGATATGACGCAGGAATTCCAACCCGAGTCCGCGGCCCTGGGATGCGCCGGGGATCAGGCCGGGAACGTCGGCGATCGTAAAGGTGTGCTCGCCGGCGGAGACCACGCCCAGGTTCGGCGCGAGCGTCGTGAACGGATAGTCGGCGATCTTGGGCTTGGCCGCCGAAATCACCGACACCAGCGACGACTTGCCCGCGGACGGAAAGCCGATCAAGCCGACGTCAGCGACGGTCTTGAGCTCGAGAGTCAGATCGCGCGTCTGCCCTTGTTCGCCCAGCAACGCGAATCCTGGTGCCTTGCGCGCCCGCGACGCCAGCGCGGCGTTGCCCAGCCCGCCCCGACCGCCGTGCGCGGCTTCGAATGTTGTTCCGGCGCCCACCAGGTCCGCCAGCAGCCGACCGCTGCCGTCGACTACCACGGTGCCGTCGGGCACCTTGAGGTACAGATCCTCGGCCGCGGCACCGTCGCGGTTGCCGCCCTGACCCTGCTTACCCGAATGCGCAGACACATGCGGGTGGAAGTGGAAATCGAGCAGCGTGTGCACCTGCGGATCGACGACCAGGATCACGCTGCCACCGCGCCCGCCGTTGCCGCCGTCGGGACCGCCGAGCGGCTTGAACTTCTCGCGATGCACTGACGCGCAGCCGTTACCGCCGTCGCCGGCCCGCACATGGATTACGACGCGGTCGACAAACCGGGACATCGCTTATTACCTCCGGTCGAAATCTACGTTCTGCAGCAGAAGTGCGAGTAGGCGTCTGCGAAACGTCGATCTCGACGCCTGATTACTCCCCGACGGGGACGATGTTCACCAATTTGCGGCCGCGCTTCTGGCCGAACTCGACCGCGCCTGCGGCCTTGGCGAACAGCGTGTCGTCGCCGCCGCGCCCAACGTTTTCGCCGGGATGGAAGTGGGTGCCGCGCTGGCGGACGATGATCTCGCCGGCTTTGACCACCTGGCCGCCGAACCGCTTGACCCCGAGCCGCTGCGAGTTCGAGTCACGACCGTTGCGGGAGCTGGATGCGCCCTTCTTGTGTGCCATCTGAACTCTCCTACTTGATTCCGGTGACCTTGAGCACGGTCAGCTGCTGACGATGACCCTGCCGCTTGTGGTAGCCGGTCTTGTTCTTGAACTTGTGAATGCGGATCTTCGGGCCCTTGGTGTGCTCGAGCACCTCGCCCGTCACCGCCACCTTTGCCAGCTTGTCGGCGTCAGTGGTCACGTCGGATCCGTCGACGACCAGCGCCACCGGCAGCGATACTTCAGCGCCGGGTTCGGCGTCGAGTTTCTCCACCTTGACGACGTCGCCGGCGGCCACCTTGTACTGCTTGCCGCCGGTCTTGACGATTGCGTAGGTCGCCATTCCTCTTCTCGTTCCGATCTTCGGGGCGCGCGCCACCAGAGCGGCGCGTGCGGGTCTTGGGTTTCGCCGCCGGTCAGGCCGGGCGACAACTGGTCAAGGGTACGTGACCAGCACCTTAAGGGTCAAACGACGTCAGCCGTCCTGAACTGGCGGGCCGGCGGGGCTGGCCGCCGAACGCCGGGGTCGCCGCGCCTGCACGGCGGCCACCTGCTCTGCGACCAGCGCCTCGTCGTACTCCTCCTCGTCGGAGTCCTCATCGGAGTCCTCCTCATCGGAGTCTTCCAGTTCGAGATCGTCGTCGAGGTCTTCATCGTCCTCGTCGAGGTCGACGTCGATTACCTCGTCCTCGTCGTCCGAGTCGTCCTCGTCCGAGTCGTCCTCGTCGTCGGAATCGTCCTCAGAGTCGTCATCCGTATCGACGAGGTCATCGTCGTCGTCAACGACTTCGACCAGTCCGCGGATCCCCTGGCCCTCGATGGTCTCGTCGACTTCCTCGTCGGTGAGTTCCTCGCCGTCTTCGCCATCCTCGGTACGCGCCGCTGCCATCGCCTTGAACAGCGGATGCTCACCAGGCACATGGGTGGGTACCTTCGCGATCGCCGGCTCGTCGCCGCGGCCCTTACGCGACCGCTTGCCGCGGCGTCCGGTGGATTCCTTGCGGCCGGTGGACGTCGACTCCACCGGGTCGAGGTGCAGCAGGATGCCGCGGCCGGCGCAGTGTGGGCAGTTCGTGGAGAAGGCCTCGACCAATCCCGTGCCGAGACGCTTGCGTGTCAGCTGCACCAAGCCCAGCGACGTCACCTCCGACACCTGGTGACGGGTGCGGTCGCGGGCCAGAGCCTCCGTCAGCCGGCGCAGCACCAGGTCGCGATTGGACTCCAGCACCATGTCGATGAAGTCGACGACGATGATGCCGCCGATGTCGCGCAGGCGCAGTTGGCGCACGACCTCCTCGGCGGCTTCCAGGTTGTTACGGGTGACCGTCTCTTCGAGGTTGCCGCCGGCGCCGGTGAACTTGCCGGTGTTGACGTCGACGACTGTCATCGCCTCGGTGCGGTCGATCACCAGCGTGCCGCCAGACGGCAGCCACACCTTGCGGTCCATCGCCTTCGCCAGCTGCTCGTCGATGCGGTGCACCGCGAACACGTCAGGACCGCCCGCTGCCGCCGGCTCGTACCTGTTGAGCCGCGGCACCAGTTCCGGCGCAACGGAATTCACGTAGTCGTTGATGGTGGTCCATGCGTCGTCCCCGGAGACGATGAGCCCGGTGAAGTCCTCGTTGAACAGGTCGCGAATGACCTTGACCAGTACGTCGGGTTCCTCGTAGAGCGCGATCGCCGCGCCCGCAGCCTTGGCTTTGACGTCGATGGCCTGCTGTTCGATCTGCTTCCAGCGGTCTTGAAGTCGTTCCACGTCGGTGCGGATATCGCCTTCCTTGACACCCTCCGAGGCCGTCCTGATGATCACTCCGGCATCCGACGGCACGACTTCACGCAGGATCTCTTTGAGCCGTTGTCGTTCGGTGTCGGGCAACTTGCGGCTGATGCCGGTCGACGACGCGCCGGGCACGTACACCAGATACCGTCCGGCCAGGGACACCTGCGTCGTGAGCCGTGCACCCTTGTGCCCGACGGGATCCTTGCTGACCTGCACGACGACGTAGTCGCCGGGTTTGAGTGCCTGCTCGATCTTGCGCTGGGCGCCACCGAGACCCGCTGCGTCCCAGTTGACTTCGCCGGCGTAGAGGACGCCGTTGCGCCCCCGGCCGATGTCGACGAAGGCGGCCTCCATCGACGGCAGCACGTTCTGCACGATGCCCAGGTAGATGTTGCCGACCAGAGAAAGTGAGGCAGCCGACGTCACGAAGTGCTCAACGAGCACGCCATCTTCGAGCACCGCGATCTGGGTGTATCGGGCGCCCTCGTGAGGGGCCTCGGTGCGGACTTTGTCGCGAACGATCATCATCCGATCGACGGCCTCACGGCGCGCCAGAAATTCTGCCTCACTCAAGATCGGCGGTCGGCGCCGTCCCGCATCGCGCCCGTCCCGGCGGCGTTGCCGCTTGGCTTCGAGCCGGGTCGAACCGGTGATGCCCTGGATTTCGTTATTGCCGCCGCCGCGATCCGGTTTGTCGGCCTTTCGCGGAGCGCGTTCGTGCACAACGGTGTTCGGCGGATCGTCGGGTGATGCGTCGGCGTCGTCACCTGCGCCGGTGTTCTTGCGCCGCCGGCGGCGTCGGCGGCGTCGGGTGGCCCCGTCTCCGGCGCCCGTTTCGTCGTCGGAGCCCTCGACGTCATCGTCCTCATCGTCGGGGTCGGAGTCGTCGCTGTCCTCGTCGTCTGAGTTGTCCGCTGTGTTGTCCCCCGCGCTGTCCCCGTCGGCCTCGTCGCCGGCACCCTGCTCGCCACGCCCTCGACCCCGACCGCGCCTGCCCCGGCGCCGTCGCCGGTTCGCGGGCCGTTCCACCTGATCGCCGTCGGCAGAGTCGCCGTCATAGGACTCGTCGTCAGCATCGTCGTCGGAGTCGTCGGAGTCGTCGTCGGCCGGCTCGCGTTGCACCGGTTGGGGTGCGACGAACAGCGGCATGTAGTCGGGCGGGTCGGGGGGCCCCGGCACCGATTCCGCCTTGACCGGTGTCAGCGTGTGAACGCTGCCCCGGTCCGGCTGCGCGTCGTCACCCTGCGCGCTGAACTCCGGCTGAGCTGGTGAGCGGTCATCGTCGGCCACGTAATCTCCTATGAGCCCCCGGGCGCGTCGGGGACGCGGCCACGCGAGGGCTATCGCTATGAACTCGGGACGCATCCCGGGTTTGTAGGTCTCGCGCCGAGCGGCTCAGGTGAACCCACTCAGCACCTGTTGCGAATGACGGCTGTAACGGTCCGCGCCGCATCACTTGTGTCGCGATCGTCGCGCTCGTCTAGGTCTTCATTCGGGGTGTCCGACACCACTTTGGCGAAGGTCACCCTCGGTCAGTATCCCACACCGGCGGCAGGGAACGGCAAAGGACGGCTAGAGCGCCGGAAACCAGAGCGCGATCTCGCGTTCGGCGGATTCCGCCGAATCGGAGCCGTGCACCAGGTTGTTCTGCGTTTCCAGTGCGTAATCGGCACGAATACTGCCTGGTGCCGCCTTCTCGACGGGGTCGGTCCCACCGGCGAGTTGCCGGAATGCCGCCACCGCGCGCGGCCCTTCGACGATCGCCGCCACCACGGGGCCAGAGGTGATGAACTCCAGCAACGAATCGAAGAACGCCTTGCCGTCGTGTTCGGCGTAGTGCTGGCGGGCAAGATCGTCGCTGACGTGCCGGAGCTCGAGCGCCGCCAGCGTCAAGCCCTTGCGTTCGATTCTGCCGAGCACTTCACCGACGAGTTTGCGCTCGACGCCGTCGGGCTTGACCAGGACGAGTGTCCGCTCCGCTGAAGTCACGGCGGCAAGACTACCCGGCCCGGTGGTGTCCATTTGCTGACCGTCGGACGGGACGGAAAACGGGCGGTACGCTTCCCTTCCGGAGACACAGGGGTGGGTTGGGGGCACATCGGGTCGGCCAGGATCCGACTTCGCCAGTCGAAGAGGAGTCCTTGATGAGTGAATTGCCAAAGGACATGGTGGAGCGACTCAACGCAGCCACCGACGCGTATATCAACGCCTGGACATGGGCCGAAAAGAAGGAGGTCGTCGAGAATCTTTGGACGATCTTGTCGAGCGACGTGGCGATGACGGCACTTGCGACATTGCGAGATCATGAGTCCAACCCAGACTGGCGCGCTGTCCTTGCTGAACACATCGATGTCTTGAGAACAGCCAGACAGTCCGGAATTCAGTCGGCATTCGACCCAAAACTCGATCCCACAGAGGCTGACGTCCCGGCTGCGCTTCTGCAGCGGCTGCGCGACGTGACTAATGACGACGAATACCTCTATTTGACATCTCGATTCGCGACACTGCGGACCCTGTTGCTCTCGCGGCTTCTTCAACTTGTTGAGCCAACGCAGCTATCAGAGAAACGAGCGGTGTTGATGCGTGAGCGATCGATCTTGCTGACCCACGCAGCTGAAATCGCCGCGTCACCGCAGTGGTATCCGGACAACCACGAACTCTGGCAGTGGCACGAAACCCTGCTTCGTCGGGCCAGGACGGCGGGCATCGACGAGGCATTTCGCCATGTGATGGTCGACCAAGTGAACAACGCCATCGCCGAGTATGCAAACGCGCGCACCACGCAAGAGAAGCGCGACATCTTTGATGCGCGAAAGTCATTGCTGGGAAGCAAAGTTGGCGTCGAAATATTGCTAGACGTTAAGAACAGAGACGATAAGAATCGCACGGCGTCCTTTGAGCTTTACGACGTCCTCACCGGTCATCCGATTGAGGAATTACCGAATTGATCTGCCGGCCAGGGTGGTGGCGATGAACGAGTCAGCGCGGTCATGGTCGTGGTTGACAACGGAATTGGACGGCACTCTCGGATGCGGCTTGTCGGACGTATTTGCCGCCTGGGATCGAGTGCGCGACTCGCTCGTGGCGCTCGGAACTGGCGCCGGCAGAAGAAGTGACTGGGCATCGGACTATTGGGTAGCCAGGCGATTCGAATGGGTTTGGGGGTACGTGTGTCCCGCTTGGGGACATGATGGCAGCCTCGACGCGTGGCCCTTGTTCGGTGCGGACCAGATCGACTTCGGGGATTCGACGCGCCCTCGGTCGGGACGGCGCGACCGGTTGGATCACCTGTTAAGTGCCGCCGAGCCCGGCGACTGGACCGACGAAGTGCGCAGAGAATTCTACGACCTGTACGTCCGCGCGAACCTGCACGAGGACGAACTGGCGAAATGTCAACTCGCGCAGGTTCAGTCGTGGGTATCCGCCGCGATCGGTGTTCTCATGTCAGGTGTCTTATTCGCGCCACCGACGAAAGAGTACGAGAACTTTGATTGGACCAGCCACATCCTCGGCCGCCTGCGGGCAGCACACGACCATGCCCCGTCGGTAGGCCTGCGCACGGTTGGACGCGAAGCGACCGGCGACGACTGCCTAGACGTCCTGTTCAACGCCCGGATCGGCGATGGCGGCATCGAGTTCGCACGAACCCGCCTCGGGCAGGACGTCGGATGGCGGTACGCCTGGGGATGGCTCGGAACCGACATCGAAGCCGAGGTTATGCTCCCGGCGGTGCAGCTATCAGCGAGATTGCTGCGCTGTCCATACATTCTGGAGGGCATCTTGGCGGCCCTTGATCATCGGTTGCTGACATATGACCGGATGGCGGTGTGCGTTATTCGCCGCTGGCTGCTCACTCTGCAGATCCTCACATGGCTCGAGGATGCCTTGCAACGCACCTGGCGATGGGTGCGCCCATTGGACTTGGCTGTGTTCGGGTACAGCGCTGTCAAGCCCCTTTGGCCCAGGCCCCTAATCGCGCTAAGCCATCGTTCTGGTGACGCGAAACGTGTATTGAAAGCACTCGGTATGTGGCAGTCCCCCGTTGCCGCGATCGACGCGACATACGTACCGTCGTGGGAGACGAACGTTGCCATGATCTGGGGGCTCTTCGCGGCATCGCCAGTGCTGGTGCGAGTGAACTCGCCGACGTACCAGGAGTCGCTGTGGTGCCGACGGGAGTGGGAGATGGCGGAGTCGTTGGTGACCAACGCCGACTTCCTCTCCAGCCGAAGGCTAATCGACATCAAAGTTGACGAGCTCTCACACATCAATGATGTCGTCACGCGTTTGGAGGAGTCGCGGGTTCGAGGGCGTGAATTTGTCCGAGATATCGGAACACCGTCGTTCCCAATGCAGTCGAAATGTCTTGTCGCGCATCGGCTTGTCGACCACCAGATCGTGTTCCTACGCGCCGCTGGCGCCGTCCGCATCTTTCATGCGGTGTACCGCAATCCCCATAAGGTCAACTCGATCGTCGACACGCTGGTGCAAGGCGTTATCCCTCCGATGGGATCTCCCACCAACAACGACGACGGGTGGGCCGCCTACGTATCGATGTTCAGGGCGTTGGTCGACGCAGTTGGGGCAGATCCTGCTGTCGGTTCGCCTCTTCGGCTAGACGGTGGGACCGACGAGGACAAGTGGGCTAAAGACAAAGCACTCGTCTGGGCTTTACCGGACTTCAGCGGCGGCAGATTCGACGTGCGCGATTTGTGTGCCGGACTGGAGTGGTACCGATCGTTCATGACGTTGTTCACCGACGAAGGCTTCGGGGATCACGCGGTGGTAGATATCCGAGGAGTCACCGCCCATGAGTGGGAGCGCAGTCCGCAGTGCTCGCATATGCGAGGCCTATTGGGGCTCAACGATATCGACAATCCGATCTGGGTCATCCAGTCAGCCGGCCAGGCGGCGGACCACTGGCCCGGGCTCAGCGAACTGCCGTTGTTCACCGAGCACCTGCCCGATCAGTACTCCTGGATGATTCGCGGGAATCTGCGCTCGTGGTGGCCGCTTCTGCATAGCGAAACCGCTGGCTTGCGGGTGAGTGAAAAGCTGCTCGAATTGCTGTGCAGCACCGTAGCTCCAGACGAGGGGGGCGCTATCGCCCACCACGGGTATATGGTCCCCAACAAAGTCTTTGGTTTCGAACCTTAAGAATCGGGCGGCTGCTTCTGGCCGGGCAGTAGGCCCTGCTTCTGCCTGCGCATCACTTCCGACCTCAGGTAGGCGATGAGCAGCCATACCCCGGCGAACAGCACGCCGATGAAGCCGACGGCGGCGTGCAAGAAGAAGCCCGCGATCAAGACGACCTGCACAGCGAGATTGGCCCAGATCGCCCACGGACGGCCCTGTAGCCCGGCCAGCACGATCAGCACGACCGCGAACCCGATCAGGTAGGTCAGCGAGCCGGCGGTCAGCCCGCCACCGACGACCGCGACGACCGGAAGCGTCAGCAGGACCACGATCGCCTCGAGCACCAGGGTGCCAGCCATCACGCCGCGAAAGCTCCGCCACGGGTCAGGTGCGTTGCCCGGTTCGGTCATGCCGGGTCCTTCCCGAACAGAGTCCTCGCGACGCCCGCCGTGACTACTGAGCCGGTGACCACGATGCCTGCGCCCGCATAGCCGTCGTCGGCGCCTGCCTCCTCGACCAGCGCGGTGGCGGTCTCGATGGCGTCCACCAAGGTGGGGGCGCGGATCACCCGTTCCGGTCCGAAGCGCTCGACGGCGAGGTCGGTGAGCGTGTCGACGTCGAGCCCGCGCGGCGAGCCGTTGTGCGTGACGACGATCTGGTCCAACGCCGGCTCCAGCGCGGCCAAGATTCCGGCGACGTCCTTGTCGGCCATCGCCGCGACCACCCCGACGAGGAAGCGGAAGTCGAACTCGCTGCCCAACGCCTCGGCCAGCGCGGCGGCACCGGCCGGGTTGTGCGCCGCGTCGAGCAATACCGTGGGAGCTGACCGCACGCGTTCGAGGCGGCCTGGGCTGGCGACCGCCGCGAAGCCGGCCCTGATCGCGTCCGCGTCCAGCTGCCGCTGCGCGCCTGCGCCGAAGAATGCCTCCACCGCGGCCAACGCGATCACGGCGTTGTGGGCCTGGTGCTCCCCGTGCAGCGGCAGGAACACGTCGGAGTACACACCGCCCAGACCCTGCAGCTGCACCAGCTGTCCGCCCACGGCGATCTGCCTGCCGATGACCGCGAACTCGGAATCCTCGCGTGCGACCGCGGCGTCCGCTCTCACCGTCTGCGCCAGGAGCACCTCCATGGCCTCGGGCAGTTGGCGCCCGATGACGGCGACGGTGTCGGTGGGGTCGAGGGAATCGGGCTGGGGCTTGATGATTCCGGCCTTCTCGCCGGCGATGTCGGTGATGTGGTCGCCGAGATAGTTCGTGTGGTCGATGCCGATCGGCGTGATCACAGCGACGGGCGCGTCGACGACGTTGGTGGCGTCCCACCGACCGCCCAGACCTACCTCGACGACCGCGACGTCGACGGGCGCGTCGGCGAACGCCGCGAATGCCATTCCCGTGACGACCTCGAACTTGGACATGCGCGGGCCCCCGTCGGCCTGCGACTGATCGTCGACCATCTGGACGAAGGGCTCGATCTCCCGGTACACCTCGACGTAGCGAGCGGGGGAAATCGGCTGATTGTCGATCGCGATGCGCTCAACGGCGGACTGCAGGTGTGGGCTGGTGGTGCGGCCGGTCCGGCGGCTCAGGGCGCTCAGCAGTGCGTCGACCATCCTGGCCACGGACGTCTTGCCGTTCGTGCCGGCGATGTGAATTGACGGGTAGGTGTGCTGCGGCGAGCCGAGCAGGTCCATCAACGCGGAGATGCGCGCAAGGCTCGGCTCGAGCTTGGTCTCCGGCCAGCGCTGATCCAGGAGATGCTCGACCTGCAGAAGCGCCGCGATCTCATCGGGCGTGGGGTCGACGTTCACAAGTTTGTCAGGCGATTGCTGATGCGTTCGACCTCTTCACGGGCCAGCTGCTGACGCGTACGGATTTTGTCGACGACGTCGGCGGGCGCCTTGGCCAGAAATGCGCCGTTGCCGAGTTTGGCGGATGTGCCGGTAAGCTCCTTTTGCGCTGCGGCCAAATCCTTTTCGAGTCTGCGGCGCTCGGCGTCCACGTCGACGGTGCCGGACGTGTCGACTTCCACGTTCACGGTTCCGCCTGACAGGCGGACCTCGACGGAGGCCGTCGGGCTGAACCCGTCGGTGTCTTCGGTGAGCCATGCCAGCGACCGCACAGCGCCGAGTAGCCCGGTGAGTCCGGCGGCGTCGGTCCCCCTCATCCGCGCGGGCACCTTCTGCCGGTCCGCCAGTCCCTGGTCGCTGCGGAAGCGGCGGACCTCGGTGACCAGCTTCTGCATATCTGAGACACGGCTGTTCGCAACAGGATCCAGCGGTATTCCGGTGGACGTCGGCCATTCCGCGACAACCAGCGACTCGCGGTCGGTCATCGCCTTCCACAGCGCCTCGGTGACGAACGGCATGACCGGGTGCAGCAGGCGCAGTAGGGTGTCCAGAACTTCGGCCAGCACTGCTGTGGTGTGGTTACGGCCTTCGCCCAGCTGCACTTTCGCCAACTCGACGTACCAGTCGCAGAACTCGTCCCAGGCGAAGTGGTAGAGGGCCTCGCACGCACGGTTGAACTCGTAGCCCTCGAATGCCGCGTCGACCTCGGCACGCACCTGCTCGAGCCGGCCGAGAATCCAGCGATCGGCATCCGTGAGGTCGGCGGCTTCGGGCAACGGCGCGGGTCGGGCGCCGTTGATCAGGGCGAACCGCGTCGCGTTGAACAACTTCGTCACGAAGTTGCGCGACGCGCGCGCGTGATCCTCGCCGATCGACAGGTCGCCGCCTGGGCTGGCGCCGCGCGCCAGCGTGAACCGCAGCGCGTCTGCGCCGAACAGCTGCACCCAGTCCAGCGGGTCGATGCCGTTACCGCGAGACTTGCTCATCTTGCGGCCAAACTCGTCGCGAATCAGGCCGTGCAGAAACACATTCCGGAATGGAACCTGTGGCCCACGCGCACCGTCGAGTGAGATCACGTCGTCTTCTGCGACGAACATTCCGAACATCACCATTCGTGCGACCCAGAAGAACAGGATGTCGTACCCGGTCACCAGAACGTCTGTGGGATAGAACTTCTGCAGTTCTTCGGTGCGATCCGGCCATCCCATGGTGGAGAAGGGCCACAGCGCCGAAGAAAACCACGTGTCGAGTACATCGGGGTCCTGCTGCCAGCCCTCTGGCGGCGTTTCGCCGGGTCCGACGCAGACCATCTGCCCGTCGGGGCCGTGCCAGATCGGGATGCGGTGCCCCCACCACAGCTGACGCGAGATACACCAGTCGTGCATGTTGTCGATCCAGGAGAACCACCGTG
>JAVHWG010000639.1:0-9342 GCA_032159965.1 Mycobacterium sp. | reverse complement strand
TCGCGCAGGCCAGATGTTCGGGTCACGTGCCGACGGTCGCAGCAGTGCTCGGACCGTCTGCGGGCCACGGTGCTCTCGTCGCGCCAGTATGCGATTTCACGATCATGAGCCAGCAGGGCGCGATTTTCACCGCAGGCCCTCCCGTCGTGAAAGAGTCCACGGGCGAGGACATTTCGAAGGAAGAACTCGGCGGACCGGCCGTCGCGCTGGCAAGCGGGGTCATTCATAACCTCGCCGAGGACGACGAAGCCGTGTTGAATGACATCCGCCGCTACCTGTCCTACTTCCCGTCGAGCGCGTGGTCCTACCCGTCCGCCCTGCCTGCCGACGAGTCCTGCGAGCCGCGGCCGACCCCCGAACTGCTCGACATCGTCTCGCGTGACAACCGCCGCATCTACGACATGCGTTCCGTGCTTGACGTGATCTTCGATGGACCCGAATGGTTCGAGGTGCAGCCGACATTCGGCCGAGCGATCATCTGCGCGCTCGCACACCTCGGCGGCGAGCCGGTCGCGGTGGTGGCCAATCAGCCGAAAGTGTTGGCCGGTTCCATCGACGCCGACGCCGCCGACAAGGCGGCGCACTTCATCACGGTGGCCGACTCGTTCCATCTGCCGATCGTCTTCCTTGCCGACAACCCGGGCATGCTGCCCGGCAGCCGTTCCGAGGCGACCGGGGTCCTGCGCAGCGGCGCGCGCATGTTCGCCGCCCAGTCGGCAGCCACCACGCTCAAACTGCACCTGACGTTGCGAAAGGCGTACGGATTCGGCTCGATGGTGATGTCCCTGCTCGGGTTCGACGATCAAGTCGCGACGTTCGCATACCCGGGCGCGACCATGGGCGCGATGAGCGCGGCGGCGCTGAGCAAGGCGTCTCATGCCGACGAGGATGTCGAGGCGAAGCTGCGGAATGCCGAACTCGAGGCGTCGTTCCGCTCGGCGAAGACCCTCGGGTTCGACGAACTCATCGACCCGCGCGAGACACGGGATGCGCTGCTGGGGGCGCTGAAGCGGGGTCTCTACAGCCGCCAGTCCGCCGCGCAGCCGGTGAGCCGCACCGGCATCACGCCGTGAGCGAGGCGCCCAGGAACCGCTCGGTGACCGTCTGAACGTCGCGCGAGAAAATATGCCCGACGTGGCTGCCGCCGTACCAGTAAAGCTCGCCACCCCAGCGGTCCTGCAGCGCGATGGCCGGAGCGCGCGTCGCCATTTGGTCGTTCCACGCACCCACGATCAGGCGACGTTGCGGCGGTGGCGACGGCTCGACGCTCAGCGGGTCGATCACCGACGTCATCGCCATGACTTCCTCGGACATCAGAAGCGGGCGTAGTGCCTCGCTCGTCGGGCCTCCGCGGCCGAGGTGCTCCGCGATCATCGCGTTCAATCCCAGTATCGGCGTGTACACGGCGACCGCGTCCACGGACTTCTCCAGATGCGACACCAGCGCGGCGACCGGGCTTCCCATCGAAACTCCCGCTACTGCAATGGCTGTCGCGTCCGGCTCGATCCACTGCACGATCGCGCGGACCTCGGACACCGCACGCATCATGCCCGCGACGTTGGCCAGCGGCTCCAGGTCGGGATACGCCGGCCACTGGCTGCGACGGAAGCCGTGACCCGGCTGAATCGGCAGCACGACGTTGAAGCCGAGTGTGTGATGCAACCGTGCTGCACGAGAGAAGAGCAGGTCCAGGGGTTGGCCCTGGCCCGCACCGTGCACCCACACCACCCACGGCCGGGGGCCGTCGAGATGGCGCAGCACGTGCGCCCCAGCGATCGCAGGACCCGAAAGCCGTTCCGCCGCAAGACAAGGCGGCAGCAACGGATCATGCTCGTATGTCAGTTTCTCGTAGGTCAATCGGCCGATCCTGGCGGATTTCCGTGTGGCGACATTCAGCGGCGGCGGGTCGGCGTGGGCGCCATCGATGCCGAGAGTCGACAGCTCGTGTGCCGCCCCGGCATACGCCTCCGTCGGGAGGCCAACCGGAACAGCCGGTCCACCGATCAACGACATCCCGCTCAACACCAGTTGATCCAGCACAACCTCGAACAGTTCGCGCGCGCCACGCACGGATACCGGCGACCAATCGCTCGACCTCAGCCCGGCCACCGCGCGCGGTACGACACCGGCGAATTCCTTGACCGCGGTTACTGTCATCGACTGCGCCTATCCGAACGTCGGCGAATGTGCCGAGGACATTACAGTAGGCCCTCTAGTAGGGTTGCGGAGCGCCGCCCGATCCGCCGAGACTGCGGAGAGATCTTGATTTCGCTCCTTTTCGCGATCTGTCAGCAGTCTCGATGGGGGCACCCGTAGGGTCGCAGCTATGAATCGGTTGTCGAGCGCGGACGCAGCCTTCTGGTTTGCCGAGTCGCCGAGTTGGCACATGCACATCGGCGGCTCCGCGATCTGCGATCCCGCGGGCGTGGAGGACTTCAGCTTCGAGACGGTCCGAAAACTCGTCGCGTCGCGGCTGCCGGAGATGCCCCAGCTGAGGTGGCGTGTCGAGGGGGCACCGCTCGGGCTGGACCGGCCGTGGTTCGTCGAGGACGAGGACCTCGACATCGACTTTCACATCCGCCACATCGCAGTCCCCTCGCCCGGCGGCCGCCGCGAATACCACGAACTGATCAGTCGCCTGATGTCCTACAAACTCGACCGGTCCAAGCCGCTGTGGGAACTGTGGTTCATCGAGGGCTTGGAGGACGGTCGCGCCGCCATTCTGACGAAGATGCACCACGCCGTCGTCGACGGGATCTCCGGCGCGGGTCTGAGCGAAATCCTGCTGGACGTCACCCCCGAGCCGCGGCCACACTCGATCGAGGTCGAGCAATCGCTGGTCGGCGTGGACATTCCGCACGCCGCGATGCGCGCGATCGGCGGTCTGGTCAACGTCGGGATCAAAATGCCGTACCGGATCACGCGGCTGGTTGAACAGACGGTGCGCCAACAGCTGGCCACCCGCAGCCTGTCCAACAAGCCGCCGCGCTACTTCGAGGCTCCGACAACGCGTTTCAACGCACCGATCTCGCCGCACCGCCGGATCAGTGCCGCCAGTGTGTCGCTGGACCGGGTGAAGAAGGTGAAGGAGGCGTACGGCGTCAAAGTCAACGACGTGGTGCTGGCTCTGGTGGCCGGCGCTATGCGGCGTTACCTGGAGGAACGCGGCGAGCTGCCGGACAAGCCGATCGTCTCCCAGGTACCGGTGTCCACCCGGTCAGAAGGCGACAAGGACATCGGCAACCAGATCAGCACGATGACCATCGGACTGGCCACCGATATCTCCGACCCCGCCGAGCGGATCAAAGCAATCTATGCGGGTTCCCAGGGCGCCAAGGAAATGGCCAAAGCGCTGACCGCGAATCAGATCATGGGACTGACCGAAACCACCCCGCCGGGGCTGCTGCAGCTCGCGGCGCGCGCGTACACCGCAAGCGGAATCGGTCGCAATCTGGCGCCGATCAACGTCGTCGTATCCAACGTCCCCGGCCCCGACTTTCCGCTGTACTTGGCCGGGGCGCCGGTCGAACAGCTGATGCCGCTCGGGCCGCTGGTACTCGACGTCGGCCTCAACATCACCTGCTTCAGTTACCGCGGGAATGTCGATTTCGGCTTCATCACCACTCCCGAGATCGCGGCCGACATCGCCGACATGGCCGACAACATCGAGCCCGCACTCGAGGAGCTTGAAGTCGCGGCGGGCCTGTCTAAGGCGGGGTCTGTCTAAGGCGGGGTCTGTCTAAGGACTAGCGACCCGAGATGCCCAGGTGCGCAGGCCGGCTCGCGTTTGCTGCCGGCCCTCGGGCGACGGATCGAACGGGATCGCGACGAACTCGTCGACACCCGCGTCGCGCAGCTCGTCGAGCCGCTGCGACACAGCGGCCTCGTCCCCGATCAGCGCGGCCTCCTCGGGCCCGGTGAAGCCCTCCCTGTCGAGCATCGCCCGGTACGACGGCAGGTAGCCGTACATCGCGAACTGTTTCGCGGCCTCCGCACGTGCTCCGTCGACATCGTCGGTGACGCTGACCGGCAACGCGGCCGCCACCTTCACTGAACCGTCCGGTCGTCCCGCTTCGGTGGCCGCGGCGCGCAGGGCCGGTCGGGTGAGATCTTTCAAGGTCTTCGGCCCCGTCATCCACGTCACGGTTCCCGCAGCGCGGCGGCCGGTGACGCGCAGCATCTGAGGGCCCAGAGCTGCGACGTAGACCTCCGGCGCGACGCCGGAAATCTGCAGGGCCCCCCTGGTGGTGACGAGTTCACCCTCGGCGTCGACGGACTCTCCGGCGAGCAGCGGAAGAAGACCGTCCAGGAATTCGCTGAGCCGCCTGACCGACTTGTCCCAGGAAATCCCCCACATTCCCTCGGTCACCGTCCGATGGGTGACACCGATCCCGAGCGTGAAACGGCCGCTGCCGATCACGTTCAGCGTCATCGCCCGCTGAGCGAGCAGCATCGGGTGCTGATTCTGGATCGGCACCACCCCGCTCCCGACGTCGATACCGTCGACCTCCCGCAGTCCGACGGCAAGGATCGTCAGAAGGTCGGCGTCGTAGGGCATCTGCGTGAACCAAAGCCTGCGGAATCCCTCGTCGCGGGCCTGGGTCATCTGCTGGATGCACGTGTCGATCGGTGAACGATTGTCGATGTTGGTCACCAGGCTGATCTCCATGACGTGCACCTTTCGCCGCGCCGTTGCGTGTGACCCCTACCGTACGACGGTGCCGTCCGTCGCGCGGTAGGCCTCGACGATCGGCGCCAGCTCGTCGGGTGTCGCGCCGTGCATGATCAGCGCGTCGGCGCCGTAGTCGTACTCCTTGCGAATGCGGTCGACGCACTGCTGCGCGGTGCCTGTGGCCGACGGCGCCAACCATTCATCGGGGATCAGCGTGGCGATGTGCTCGATCTGCCCCGCCGTCGCCTTGTGGTCGATGCCCCCGGCAATCGAGGTGACCACGGAGTCCTCCCGGAATCGTTGCAGCACAGCAGGATCCCAGTCATTGGTATTGACCAACAAATCGCCGTAGCCCTGAAGATAGGTCGCCAGCCGGGCGACTGTCTTCTTCAGCCGCAACTCCTCGGAAAGGTGATCGCCGACCGTCGCGAAGCATGACCACACCCGCACCGCGTCCGGGTCGCGGCCCGCCTTCTCGGCGGCCTTCTTCACGGTCGTGACGCTGCGCTGCAACGTTTCCGGCGTGAAGTAGGTGTGCAGGATGACGTCGTCGAACGCGCGACCACCCAACGCGAGCGTGTTCGGACCGAACGCGACTATCGCGAGGCGGATGTCTTCGTCGAAGTCGGGGTCGAGGAACAGCACCGGGTACGTACCGAGCGGGCCGTCGTGGTTGAAGATGAGTTCGCCGTGCCACAGCCGCCGCATGACATTCGCGAAGTCCTCCATCTGCGCGGTGGTCACCGGCGGCACACCGAAGGCCCCGTACAACGCCGCGACCCCACGGCCGATCCCGAGCGTGAACCGGCCGCCCGACAGCCGGTGCATCGTGCTCGCCCACGAGCCGGTGATCAACGGATGCCGGGTGTTGTGATTCGTTGCGGCGGTAGCGATCTGCATTCTCTCGGTTACCGCGCACGCGGCGCCGACGAGTGACGACGCCTCTTTGACGTTCCAGCGCTCCGAGATGAATGCGGTGCCGAAACCCAACTCTTCACCGCGACGGGCCTCGTCCATCAGCGTGGCCGGGCCGTCGCCGCCGGCGCCCGCCAGCAGGTAGTACCCGAGTTCGTCGAGGACCCTCATTGCCACACTCCCTGCTTGTATCCGCAGTTCCACACCTCGACGATGCGGCCGTCGACCACACGGAATATCTCCATGCTGCCAATCGTCGTCTCGGTGCCCTCCTTCAACGACATCGGGGAGTGGTAGACGATCGCGACGTGTTCACCGTCGTCGCCGGCGACGACGAGCTTGAGGTCGAAGCGAAGCTTGTCGAACATCTCCCAGGTGTCGACGATGCGCTGGACGGCCTGCTCGTGCGTGAGCGTGACCACCGCACCGACGTCGTGGCGGACAACCGTGTCACCCATCAACTCGTCGGCGAGGCGAAAATCGCGTTCGTTCCAGACGACCAGGTTGTACAACTCGACAACTTCCCGGGCGGTGCGGCTCACGCGAACGCCTCGAGTGCATCGGTCTGATCGATTGTGGCCACTGCGCGGTCGGTGAGCGTCAGGCACAGCGACCGTGACCGTTCCGTCATCGCGTCCCACCCGATCAGGGTGATGACCGGGAGGACCATCAGGTACGCCACGGCGAATCGATAGTGGCGCCACGCGTCGTCGAAGGAGTAGTCGGTGATGCCCTGCGCCGCAAGATGTTCGAGGTATTCGCGAAGGAGCCGCTCGTCCTGGCCGGTGCGCGTCTGCGTCGGCAGGCCCTGGCTGACCAGGTATCCGATGTCGGCCGCCCCGACACCCCGGCACGCGAACTGGTAGTCGACCACCTTGAGCTGGTTGCCGTTGAAGAACATGTTGTCGGCGCGGATGTCCCCGTGCAGGAGCATCGACCGCTCGGTCATCACAGGCAGGGCAGCAGGGGCGCGCTCGGCGAAGTGCTCGGCGAACGCCGCCACCTCGGCAGGAACCGGTCCCGAACAATGATCTCGGTACACCTGCCAACCGGATGCGAAGGCAGGCAGGAAGATCTCCCGGGCAATCGGCGTATCGATACCCGGAAATGGCTGCACCAGAGCGTAATTGGCAGGGTCAAGCGACCACGCATGCAAACCGGCAAGTTGTGCGATGCACAGTTGCGCCCTCTCCATCGAGAGACCGGCCAGATGATCGGCGTTCTCCCAGTCCTGCAGATCCTCGAGCATCAGGACGAACTCGGCCGAGTTGTCGGCGATGTGCGCGGCGTAGACGTGAGGTGTCCGCATGGGCGCGTGCCCGGCGACCGTCCGATAGAACGCCACCTCCCGGGCGTATCCGCCCAGCATCTCCATCGCCCCTCTGGCCTCGGACTCAGCGGGCAGTTTCACGATCACCGTCGCGGGAACGTCGGGACTTCCGGTGAGGTGGACGCGGTAGAGCAGGGACGAGAACCCGGTGTCGAGCGCGATCCGCTCTGGACGCGCGCTGCATACCTGTGTGCCCAACACATCCGACAGCCACTGCGGGGTCACCTCGTCGATCCCGGAAGGGACCCGCGCAGTGGACGATGTCATCGATGACTCCTGCAAAATATTTGACGTCGAGCAAGTAAGTTAGTTGACGAGCGTCTAATATGCAATGGTGCCCTCACCTGCTCGCGGTCTGACCCAACCGCAGCGCGTCGAGATATCCAACCGGCGGCTGGTCGAGGCGGCCGTCGAGCTTGTCGCCGAAAAGGGTTGGGAAGCAACAACAGCAGCGGAGATCGGACGCCGCGCCGGCTACAGCCGGGCAATGGTGCACGCCCGGTACGGAAGCAAGGACGCAATCCTCCAGGCATTCTTCACCCACGAATACGTGCAACGCCTCAGCCCGTCGCCGGAGCCGGACGCTTCCGGGCTGGACGAGGCGCTGGCGCACTTCGACCGGATCCAGGAGATCTGCGCCGAAGCCCCCGACTTCTTGATGGCGATGTTCGCCATGACGTTCGAGGCCGTCAAGACGACCTCGCCCGTGCGTCCCATTCTGCGCGAGTGGCTGACGCGCGGCGTAGAGAACGTTGAGGCGGGCCTGCGAAAGGGCATCCGGGACGGGTCGGTACGGCCGGACGTCGACGTCGACCGCGCGGTCAACGACATCAGTGCCGGCGTCTTCGGCGTGGCGTTCCAATGGATCGCGCTGTCCGAGCGCTTCGACCTGCCGCGCGAACTGGCCTATCTGCGCGCGCGGCTCGTGAACGAGTACGCCGCTACACGGAAGGGACGCACACATGCCGCGGGACATACGCGAGCTCGCCGATCACCCTGAGGCATACGCCGAGGAGCTGTTCCGGCGGTGGGGCGGGCTACTGAGCTACCGCTACATCGGCCGCACTCACGGGTCGATGGACCTCGGTCCCGTCGACGACACCGTCACCCTGCGGCACGACATGCGCAACGGCGCCGGGGGCATCCTGTTCGCTGTGTTCGGCATCGCCGCGCCCGAGAGCGGCCACATGTCGGATCTGGAGGCCGTGCCCAACCCCGTCATCCATTCCTGCCAGATTCTCGATGCCGGCCGGGACGTCCGGCGTGTCGAGATCGTGTCGGAGGAGCTGAGACGCGGGCGCCAAATGGGTTACAGCCGTTGCAAGATCGTCGATGCCGACCAGCCGGGCAGGACCCTCGCGCTCATCGAGGGCCAGGGCATCAGCATCGGCGTGCCACCTGAAGGACTTCAGAAGATGCCGGTCACGCCGATCGAGGTGGTGGACTCGCCGGATCTGCCGCCGCTCTGGCAGGTGTTCGGCGGCAACCGTCGCGAAGACGGCCACTGGACACTTCCCGAACTCAGCGACCAGGTGGCCTCACCCGACGCCGCGCTGCACATCGGGCCGCAGTTTGTGATGTTGGAGACGGCAGCTCTCGATGTCGCGGCCGACATGGCCGGAACCCCGGTGCTGCAGGGTGTTTCGTGTCACGTGATGTTCGTCGCGCGCGGAAAGGTTGGGCCCTTCCGCGTCGACGCCGAACCGCTGCCCGGCGCCGACGGGCTCTTCGCCGTCCGGGTGATCATGCACGACGAGGGGGCCGAAGACCGGATCACCACCGTCGGCTCGTATCTCTTCCGAGCGGAAACGGCCTGACGCAGTGGAATTCTGGGAACTGGTTGCCCGTGAGCGCATTCGCGACAGTCTCGCCCGCTACAACTGGTCGGGGGACTCGCTGCGGATCGACGAACTCGCCGAAAGCTTCTGCGAAGACGGTGAACTCCAGCTTCGAGGCGAGGAGCCGATACATGGACGCGCAGCTATCTCCGCATTCATCGGCGGTGTCGCCGCGCCGACCGGCAAGCCCGCCGCCGGACCCCAAATCGTGCGGCACAACCTGACGAACACCCGATTTCTGGAGCTCAGCCCTGAACGGCCAGCGTCGCGTCGTACTTCACCGTGCTCACCGACGCCGGACTCGACCATTACGGCCGCTACCGTGACACCTTCGTCCCGGTGGGCGACGAGTGGTTGATTCGCCACCGGTTCATCTCGACGGACTGGGCAGCGCCGAACTCACGGATGGCGCCGCAGCTACGGTCATAGGCCTCTGATTGAACCGCCTATGCAAATGGGCTCCCGAAACCCCGGAGGACAGTAATGAGCCGGACGCTGCGGCTACTTCTCGCAGGTGCATTGACTGCCGCCCTGATCAGTGGCTGCACCGGTTCGAACGACGCGGGCGGCGGGAAGATCCTGGTGTT
>JAVHWG010000638.1:0-15749 GCA_032159965.1 Mycobacterium sp. | reverse complement strand
GCCTTTCAGCGCCGCGACAATCATCGCGGTGTGTGCGTTCGCCGCATACGGTGCCTTTTTGTTCATGATGTCGCTCTACCTGCAGGGCGAACGGCACTTCTCGGCTGCCCATACCGGATTGATCTATCTGCCCATTGCGATTGGCGCGTTGATCTTTTCGCCGCTGTCGGGCAGGCTCGTCGGCCGGTACGGCAGTAGGCCCTCGCTGTTGATCGCAGGCACGCTGCTTACCGCGGCGACTCTGATGCTGACGCGGCTGACGATCGCCACCCCGGTCTGGCAGAGTCTTGTGTTGTTCGCCGTGTTCGGTGTCGGCTTCTCGATGGTCAACGCACCGATCACCACCGCGGCAGTCAGTGGGATGCCGACCGATCGCGCGGGCGCTGCGTCGGCTGTTGCGTCCACCAGTCGTCAGATCGGCGTGAGTATCGGTGTGGCACTGTGCGGTTCGCTCGCGGGCGCTGCGCTGAACGCCACCGACGTCGACTTCGCCGCGTCCGCGCGGCCACTGTGGTACGTATGCGCAGCGCTGGGAGTCACGATCTTGGTGTTGGGCATGGCGTCGACGTCTCCGCGTGCGATCCGCTCTGCCGAGCGACTCGCGCCCTTGATCGACGGGCCCGGCCGGCGCGCGGAGGCTGCCCATGTCACGTAAACCGTTGGCCGACAAGGTGTGGCAAGGACTTACGCGCCTGGTTATGGACAACAAGGACGAGTGGCGACGGGCGGTGGTCGCCGAGACGGGCCTGCCGTTCAGCCGGGTCAGGATCCTCTTGCGGCTGGCCAATCGGCCGTTGACCGTCAAGGAGGTCGCCGCGGCGGCCACCATCGACGCGCCGGCCGCGACGGTCGCGGTCAACGACCTTGTGGTCCGCGGCCTCGTGGTCCGCGAGGTCGATCCGGGGAATCGACGCTGCAAGCTGGTGTCCTTGACGCCTGCTGGTCGCAAGCTGGTGGCGGCTGTTCGAGCTATCGACGATCCGGCGCCCGCGGCCGTGGCCGATCTCACCGACGAGGATTTAGTGGCGCTGCGGGAAATCATCGCGAAGATTTCGTCAACGTAGCGCCCATTAGGCGAGGGACTCCAGGACGGCCATCGCGCTGTTATGTCCCCCGATGCCCGACACTCCGCCGCCCCGGCGGGAGCCGGCACCGCACAACAGGATTCGCTCATGTCGGGTCTGCACGCCCCAACGACGGGCGGGCGTGTCCAGCGGGTCGTCATCCTCCGCGAACGGCCAAGTCAGACCGCCGTGAAAGATGTTGCCCGCGGTCATTCCAAGTGTCTGCTCCAGATCGTACGTCGTCTTGGTCTCGATGCAACCCGGGAGCACGACATCCTGAATTGGTTCGGCAAGAACAGAATTGATTGACGCGAGGACCGCCCCGGTCAGGTCCTCACGGTTGCCGACGCCGTGCGGGGTATGCACCCCGAACACCGTCAGCGTCTGAGCTCCGGCGGCTCGCAACGCGGGCGACAGGATGCTCGGGTCGGTCAACGAGTGGCAATAGATCTCGCACGGCAGGGGATCCGGCACGGCTCCCGACGCCGCCTGATCGAAGGCCGAATCCAGCTGGCTGTACGTCTCATTGATGTGAAACGTACCGCCGAAGGCCTGCTCCGGCGTCACGCCGGTATCACACAACCGGGGTAACCGGCGCAGCATCAGGTTGACCTTCACCTGAGACCCCGGTAACGACGGTGGCGGTTCGTCGCCGGTCAGCGACGCCAGGACCGTCGGCGTCACATTCGCTAGCACGAACCGCCCGTGCACCCGCCGCTCGTCGTCGTGGACCCGAAAGTACACGTCGCCATCTGGGGTCACCTTGAAAACCTCAGCACCGGTGGTGATGTCGGCGCCGTAGCGGGTGGCAACCGATGCCAAAGCGTCCGTGACCGCACCCATCCCGCCGATCGGCACGTCCCAGTCGCGGAACACGTGGTAAAGGAAGCAGACGTTCTGGAGGAGCGACGCCCCGTCGAGGCGTGCGAACGTGCCGATAAGTGCATCGGTGGCGATCACGCCCCGCGCGAGGTCGTCGGGCACCGCACGGCTGATCGCGGCCCCGATTGGATCCTCGATCATCGCCGCCCACGCCGAGTCTGCATTGACCAATTGCTTTGCCTGGCTGCGTGATAGCAGCGGCTCGGTCATCGTCGGCCAGAGCGCTTGAGTGACTGATCGGCAACTCGTGTAGAAATCGGACGCAAAATCGTCACCCGAACCGACGAGAAGCCCCGTGCGACCGCCGGTGCTGGGATCAGGCGTGTATGACGAGTACTGGCGCCGCGAAAGCTGAACCGGCAGGCTTAGGTCGTCGACGACGCGTGAGGGCAACAGGCTGACGAGGTACGAGTACCGCGACAACCTCGCGTCCACCCCGTCGAACGGCCGTGTCGAAACCGCCGCCCCACCCACGTGAGCGAGTCGCTCCAGCACCACCACCCGCTTGCCGGCGCGTGCCAGGTAGGCGGCGGCGACGAGTCCGTTGTGCCCGCCCCCCACGACCACGACGTCATAGGAGGTCAGCTCAGGTAACCCTCGACCTCGTCGGCCGGACGCACGTGCGCGTTCGTCGGATCGCCGCCCGTCTCGCGAAGCGCGCGCCGCTGACGGAGCAGATCCCAGCACCGATCCAGCTCGACCTCGAGCGTCCGAAGCCGGGAGCGTTCCTCGTCTGCGCTGATCTCGCCGCGTTGCACCTTGTCGCGCAGTTCCTTCTCCTCGGCGACAAGCGCGTTGATGTTCGAAAGAGTGTCGTTGTCCTCTGCCACATTCACAGTGTGCCCGCTAGCGTGGTGTTGGTGACAGACAAACCCGAGATCGACTTTCCGTCCGGCCCGGCCCCGGCGGAGCTCGTCATCGAAGACATCACCGTCGGTGACGGTGCGGAGGCAGTTCCCGGCGGCACAGTGGAGGTGCACTACGTCGGGGTCGAATACGACACCGGAGAGGAATTCGACAGCTCGTGGAATCGCGGGCAGACGATCGAATTCCCATTGCGCGGGCTCATTCAGGGATGGCAGGACGGGATTCCGGGGATGCGGGTGGGTGGTCGCCGCAAGCTGACCATCCCCTCTGCGCAGGCGTACGGGCCCGCGGGTTCCGGACACAGGCTGTCGGGCAAGACACTGATCTTCGTGATCGACCTGCTGGGAACCCGATAGGACCAGCGGCGGCGGCACCCTCCGCGGGTGAAACGCCCGACTAGAACGGATCGGCCGGTGTGGGACCCGGAAGCCTGAGCAGCAGCCGGACACCGCCGATCGGACTGGCATCCAATGTGGCGGTGCCGCCGTGCAATTCAGCTTGTTGTGCGACGAGCGCCAGGCCGAGGCCTGACCCCGATTGGGACGCGGTGGAACCGCGGGAGAACCGCTCGAAGACGACTTTGCGCTCTTCCTCGGGCAGGCCGCAGCCGTCGTCGTCGATCGCGATCTCCACCCCCTCGCGCGAACTGACCGCCGACAGCTGAATGCGGGTTGCGCCACCGTGTTTGACAGCATTGGCGATCGCATTGTCTACCGCGAGCCGCAACCCGGCCGGCAGTCCGACGATGATCACCGACGGCGACGGCATCAGCGAGACATCCAACTCCGGATAGATACGCATCGCATCGTGCGCGGCGCGGTCCAGCAACTCCGTGATGTCAACGGGCACGTGGTCGTCAGACGTCGACAACTCGCCCTGAGCCAACCGCTCCAGCGCCGACAACGTGGCCTCGATGCGTGTCTGGGTGCGGATAACGTCGTGCAGCACTTCTTTACGCTGCTCATCAGGCAACTCCAACGTGGCCAACACTTCGAGGTTGGTACGCATCGCGGTCAGCGGCGTGCGCAACTCGTGGGCGGAAACCGCGGAGAAGTCACGCGCCGACGCGAGCGCCGACTTGGTCCGATCCTGCTCCTTCCAGATTCGCTGAAGCATCCCGTTGAGCGCATCGGCGATCTCAACCGCCTCAGTGGCGCCACGGATTTCGACGTCGGGCGCCTCGTCTCCCGCGTCGATGGACCGGGCCTGCTGCGCCAGCCGCCGGAACGGGCGCACCGCGAACGTCGCGAGCAGCCACCCCAGCACCGCGGCCGCGCCGATCGCGAACAGGCAGAGGAGGATCACCCGCCGGTGCAGGTTGTTGGTTTCGGCGATGGTGTCGCCGTAGGTGGCGCCCACCGCCACCGACATCGGCTCGTCGCTGCGAATCGGTACGGTGCGCACCCGGTACCGGACGTTGTCGATGTAGGTGTCGGCGTAGTCGGCATCAAGTTTTGGCAGCACGACATTCGCGTTCGACACGGGGGGCTGGTTGCCCTTGCGGACGGTGATCACGACGTCCTGGTCGTTGGGAGAGCGCGGGATCTCGTCCAGACCGCGCGGCAGGAACGGCAGCGCGAATCCAGCCGCCTCGTCGAGGCGGCGATCCAGCCGCTCGATCCGATCGTTGGTGATGCCGATCCACACGATCGTGCCGACGATCAGCACGACGATCGCAGCGCCGATCGCAGTGGCGAACGCCACCCGGGTTCGAAGCGACGGGGTCCGACGGAAGATCCGCCACACGCGGTTCATGTGATCAGTGTTCTCTGTTCTTCGCGCAAGCGGCTCATCAGTGTTCTCTGTTCTTCGCGCCAGCCGCTCATCACTGCGTCCGGAGGACGAATCCCACTCCCCGGACGGTGTGCAACAGCCGCGGCGCACCGTTGGCTTCGAGCTTGCGGCGCAGATAGCCGATGAACACGTCGACGACGTTCGTGTCGGCGGCGAAGTCGTAGCCCCAGACCAGCTCGAGCAGCTGCGCGCGGGAGAGCACCGCGGTCTTGTGCTCAGCCAGCACCGCAAGCAGATCGAACTCACGCTTGGTCAGATCGACGTCGACGCCGTTTACCCGCGCCCGTCGGCCCGGGATGTCCACCTCGAGCGGACCCATCTGAATGGTCTCCGAACTGAAAGTCGCCGTCGAGCCGCGGCGACGCAAGAGTGCCCGCACCCGTGCGACCAGTTCGGCCAGCACGAACGGCTTGACCAGATAGTCGTCGGCGCCGGCCTCAAGCCCCGCGACGCGGTCGTCGACCGAGCTGCGCGCCGACAACACACAGACGGGGACGTCGTTGTCCATCGCCCTCAGCGCCGTCACCACGCTCACGCCATCCAGCACCGGCATATTGATGTCCAGCACGATCGCGTCGGGACGGCTTTCGGTGGCGCTGCGCAGCGCCTCGGCGCCGTCGGTCGCCGTCGCGACCTCGAATCCGGACAGCCGCAGCCCACGCTCCAGCGACGCCAGCACGTCGGCGTCGTCATCGACCACCAGCACGCGCGGGTTGGATGCAGCACTGTCCATGCCGACAATCTTGCCTGATGAACGACCGCGGACGAGGGAGGCGCGTGAGCTGGCCGAAAAACGATGCCAAAGGTTCTCCCGATAGCAAAGCAATCATATTGGCCCGGTGCTACCATTCGGACCCTATGCTTACGCCTCTGCCGCGTGTGATTGTCGAGCCCGACGACGGTATACAACCGGTCGTCGAATTCATTGAATCGGCGCGCACCGCGCTTCTCGTCAAGCAATTCACGCTCACCGAAGAAAGCATTATCGCCGCGATCATCGATCGCCAGAACGCCGGCGTCGACGTCAGGGTGATGCTGAATCCCGCACGTTCGGGCGGTGACCGCGCCAATGACGAGAGTTACGAAATCTTCGAAAAGGCCGGCGTGAAGGTGCAGTGGTCGAATCCGAATTTCTATGTCACACATGAGAAGTCGATTGTCGTTGATGGAACGGCCGCGCTCGTGGCCACGTTCAATCTTCATCCCAAGTATTTCACGCTGACTCGCGACTACGGCATCATTATCGACAACCCGCAACAAGTGGCCCAGATAGTCGAGGTGTTCGAGGCCGATTGGGAGCACCGCGAGTGGACGTGTTCCACTTACGAGGGGCTGCTGTGGAGCAATTCCAATTCCCGATATCACATGGCGCATTTCATCGACACGGCAAAAGTGCGCCTTGATATCCAGCATCCAAAATATGTCGATGCAGTGATTCTCGATCACATTGCCGCCGCGGCCGACCGCGGCGTCAAGGTGCATGTGCTGTGCGGTGGGAAGCACGGCATCAGTGAGTGGGACATCCTGGACACCTTCGCGTCCCTGCGGACGCTGCGCCGGTTCGGCGTCAAGGTGCACAAGCAGAAGAACCTGCGGGTACATGCCAAGCTGCTCATCGCCGACGATATGCACGCGTTGGTGGGGTCGATGAACATCGACCGTAGTGCGTTCGACATGCGCCGCGAACTAGGTCTCACCGTGACGAACCGCAGCGTCGTCGCCCGCCTCAAGGAGACCTTCGAGTTCGACTGGGAGCTCTCCCATCATTACGAGCCCCCCGATCCACTCCACCCGGCCGAGCACCAGGAGGACGACTTCCCGCACGACGAAGATCTCGTGCATGAGTGAACTGGAGCAACCGGACAAGAAGGTTTCGCTCTTTGAGTTGGCGTGGACGTTCAATCACATCGCGCTCGCGTCGTTCGGTGGAGGACTCTCCGCCTGGTCGCGCGAAGTGCTTGTGGTGGAGAAGAAGTGGATGGGTGAGGAGGAGTTCCTCAGCGCCATGACGATGTGCCGGATCCTGCCCGGCGCAAACCAGGTGAACATGGCCGTGTTCGTCGGCACCAAGATGTCGGGCATCCCGGGAGTGCTGGCCTCGCTGTTCGGCCTCTGCTTCATGCCCGTCGTGTTCGTTCTCGGGATGGGGTACTTCTACTTCCGTTTCAAGGAGGTGCCCGCGCTCAAGAGCAGCCTTCACGGCGCCTCCGCGGCGGCGGTCGCGATGACGTTGGCCATGGCGATCAAGACCGGGCAGAAATGCCTGAAGGGCGTCGTCCCGATCCTGCTTTTCGGTGCCACCTTCGTGCTCAATGGCATCTTCCGGTATCCCCTGCCGCTCGTGCTCGTCATCGTCGCGCCGCTGAGCCTGATCTGGGCATGGCCGAGAAAACAAGCTGCGTCGACGTGAACACATACCTCCAGCTGGCCGGACTATTCAGCATGTTGTCCCTGCTGTCGATCGGCGGCGGGAACGCGGTGCTGCCGGAAATGCATCTGAAGGCGGTCAAGGGCGAGCACTGGCTCACCGACTCGCAGTTCGCCGACGTGTTCTCGATTGCGCAAGCCGCGCCCGGGCCGAGCATTCTGGTCGTCACGCTGGTCGGATACGGCGCGGGCCTCTCGGTCGCCGGCGTCCTGGGCGGCGTGATCGGCGGCGTGATAGCGACGGTGTCGATGATCGCCCCTGCCGCCGTCCTGGTGTACATGCTCACGCTGGTGTGGCAGAAGGCGCAGGAATCCCGCCTGCGACGTGCCATCGAGAAGGGTTTCGCACCGCTCACGGTCGGGCTGATAACGGCCACTTCGCTGGTGATCGGTCGCGCGGCCGATCATGACTGGCGGGCATACTTGCTGACGGGCGTCTGCACGGTGATCTTCATCTTCAGTAAGACGAATCCACTGATCGTGGTGTTGGCGGCCGCCTTGCTCGGCTACCTCGGCGTCATCTGACTTCGACACGCCCGTGGAAGCGTTTGACCTCATCCATTGTTGAGGTTTTACCGTGGGGACAATGAATATCGAAACGGTGGCCAGAAGCACCCTGTACCGGCAGATGAATGCCAAGGGTGGGGATCTGCGCGCGCTCGCGGGCAGCGGATTGATCGGTCGCATCTGGCGCTTCGCCCATCGTCATCACCGCAGGTTGGCGCTGTTCGTCGGGATCAGCGTCGTCGGCGCGCTGTTCGCGGTAGCGACGCCGCTGCTCGCCGGCAGGGTCGTCGACGCGATCGTCCGTGGTGGTCCGCGCGGCACGGTGATCGCCTTCGCAATAGTGATCGCCGCCGTGGCGCTGGCCGAAGCCGGCGTGTCGCTGTTGACCCGTTGGCTGTCGTCGACAATCGGCGAGGGACTGATCCTCGACCTGCGCACCGCGGTGTTCGACCATGTGCAGAAGATGCCGGTGGCGTTCTTCACCCGGACCCGTACGGGTGCACTGGTCAGTCGCCTCGGAAACGACGTGATGGGCGCCCAGCGGGCATTCTCGGACACACTGTCCGGAGTGGTGTCCAACGCGGTGACGCTGTCGCTGACGTTTGTGGTGATGCTCGGAATCTCATGGCAGATCACGCTCTTGTCGGTTCTTCTGGTCCCGTTGTTCGTCCTTCCGTCGCGGCGCATCGGCACCACCATGGCGCGACTCAGCCGCGAGAGTGCGATCTACAACGCGACAATGAACACGCAGATGACCGAACGCTTTTCAGCGCCCGGCGCGACATTGGTCAAGCTGTTCGGCAACCCGGCGGATGAGTCACACGAGTTCGCCGCCCGCGCCGGACGAGTGCGCGACATCGGTGTCCGCTCGGCGATGCTGCAGTCGACGTTCATGAACTCCCTCACTCTGATGTCGGCGTTGGCGCTTTCGTTGGTATACGGGCTGGGCGGCGTCCTGGCCATCGGCGGGCATCTGCAGGCGGGTGCCGTCGTGTCGCTGGCGCTGCTGCTGACCCGGCTGTACGCACCGCTGACCGCGCTGGCCAATGCGCGCGTCGAAATCGCGACCGCCCTGGTCAGTTTCGAGCGCGTGTTCGAGGTGCTTGATCTGGTGCCGTTGATCCGGGAGAAGCCGGACGCTGTCGCCGTCCCCGGCGGCGCCGTCTCGGTGCAATTCGACCACGTTCGGTTCGGCTATCCGTCCGCGGACAAGGTCTCGCTGGCCTCGCTCGAGGAGGTCGCTGTTCTCGACGACCGCGGGGGAAACGAAGTGCTACACGAGGTTTCGTTCACCGCCGAGCCGGGACAGATGGTGGCCCTGGTTGGCTCCTCGGGAGCAGGCAAGTCGACGATCGCGTCGCTGCTGGCCCGGCTCTACGACGTGGACTCCGGCGCCGTGCGCCTCAACGGCGTCGACGTCCGATCACTCAGTTTCGCGTCGCTGCGCCAGACCGTCGGCATGGTCACCCAGGACGGCCATCTGTTTCACGAAACCATTCGGGCCAACCTGAGGCTGGCCGCACCGGCCGCGACTGACGACGAACTCTGGGCGGCTTTGCGACGTGCCCGGCTGGCCGACGTCGTTGCCGAAATGCCCGACGGTCTGGACACGGTCGTCGGCGAACGCGGGTACCGGTTGTCCGGGGGACAGCGACAGCGCTTGACGATTGCGCGGTTGCTGCTGGCCGGATCGAGTGTGCTCGTCCTCGACGAGGCTACGGCTTCACTGGACTCCGAGTCGGAAGTCGCTGTACAGCAGGCGCTTTCGGAGGCGCTGGCCGGCCGCACGTCGATTGTGATCGCGCACAGGCTGTCGACTGTTCGAGCCGCCGACCTTATTCTCGTCGTCGAGGACGGCCGCATCGTCGAGCGGGGCACCCACCAGCAGCTGCTCAGCCGCGGTGGTCGCTATGCGGAGTTGTACGTGACGCAGTTCGGCGACGACGCCGCCGCCGCCTGACCGCGCGAGTGCGCTCGACATCGGCTAGCGGTTGACCAGACCGCTCAGCTGCCACGTCAGCGTGCGCTGCACCGCTGGGACGTGTGACGCCAACGACATCGCGGTATTGCGGGCCGGTCGCAGCGCCGTCGGCAGGGTGGCCAGCCGCGTGAGCCGGTCGGTCAACCGAACAACCTGCTGGGCGATCGGTCGGCGGGCGTTGCTGTAGGCGTCGAGCAGCTGATCGGATTCGCCGCCGGCGACACGAGCCAGCGCATCGGCCAGCGCGACCGCATCCTGTATGCCGAGGTTCATGCCCTGCCCGCCAGCGGGGCTGTGCACGTGGGCGGCATCCCCTGCGAGCAGTAGCCGCCCTGACCGGTAGGTGTCGGCGACGCGGTGGTGGATCCGGAAACGTGAACTCCAGATGACGTCGCCCACGATGAGTTCGCCGGGGCCGAATGCCCGCCTGTCGAGGATCTGCTGCACGGTTTCGCGGCCCGGCTCGGCCGGTGCTTCCGAGACCGGGGCGACGATGCGGTAGCGGTCGCCTGGCAGCGGAGCGACGACGACGAGCCCTGTCCTCGCGTAGAACAGCAGGATTTCGCTGACCGGGACCTTACCTGTCAGCCGGACGTCGGCCAGGACGAACGCTTCCGGGTAGGCCTGTCCGGCGAACCCGATACCGGCCCCCTGGCGCACGGCGCTGTGCATGCCGTCGGCGCCCACGACGTATTGCGCGCTGATCTGGTCGCCGTCGTCGAACGTGGCGACAGCGCGCTCGCCGTCCTGGTGCACGCCCGTCACCTTCCTCGGCCGCACGACGTCTCCGCCCAGTTCCTCGAGCCTGTCAAGAAGCAGCTGCTCGGTGTCGGCCTGGGAAATCATCAGCGTGTACGGATAGGCCGTCGGAAGGACGCTGAAGTCCAGCGGGATCAATACCCGGCTGTGGTCGCGGATGCTGAAGTTCCGTGCCTGGATACCCGCCTTGACCATGCGTTCGCTGACGTCGATCTCCTCGAGCACCTCCAGCGTGCGCGCCGTGACGGCCGCGGCCCGCGAGGTGTTGGCGCCCTCGGGCAGCGCGTCCACCACGGTGGTCCGCACGCCCCGGGCGGTCAATGCCGCCGCCAGCGTCAATCCGGTCGGCCCGGCCCCAACCACCAGCACATCCGTCGTCGTAATCATGTCTGAACCTCCTATGCCAACACTTGTTGGCATCCAGAGTGCGCGTCGAAAAAGCATTTGTCAACAAGTGTTGGCATACACTTGTTGGCATGGCCAGAAGCTCGGAACGGACCAAGGCGGCGATCCTGTCTGCAGCCCGCGAGCGGTTCGCCACGGTCGGGTATGAGGGCGCGACGATTCGTGGGATAGCCGCTGCCGCGGACATCGACCCGTCGATGGTGATGCGCTATTTCGGTAGCAAGGACCGACTGTTCGCGGCAGCGGCCGACTTCGACCTCCGGTTCCCTGACCTGGCCGGTGTGGACGGAAGCAACGTCGGTGAGATGTTGGTGAGCCACTTCCTCAACCGCTGGGAGGGCGACGAGACACTGGTCTTGCTGTTGAGGACAAGCACGACGAATGCCGAAGCGGCGCAGCGCATGCAGCAGATTTTCGCCACGCAGCTCGCTCCGACCGTGGCGAGGTTGGCACCCTCGGACGCAGGCAAGCGGGCGTCGTTGATCGCAACGCAGATCCTGGGCCTCGCGCTCTGCCGTTACGTGCTGAAGTTGCCGCCGATAGCGCACATGGCGCGAGCGGATGTTCTTGCCTGGGTCGGCCCCACGGTGCAGCGATATCTGATGGCGGTCAGCCCCTAAGACGGCTATGCCTGGATCGCAGCGGCGATCTTCTGCTCGATGCTCGCCCGAGTCATCGCTGGCAACGCGATCAGCCCGTCGAGCTCCTTGCGGGCGCGGCCGTAGGCATTCTGCCGTTCCTGCGCAGTGGCTCCGTCGTCGGCTGCCAGCCTCAGCAGACTCTGCGCGCGCTCGATTCGTTCCTGGTCGTCGGCGGAGAAGTCGCTGCGGCGGCGCCGAATGGCCTCGGACTCGGCGACGTCGAAAGCACTGAGATATGCCGCGACCGCATCGCGGTAGTCGAGCTGCGCGTCACGATCGCTTATGAAGTCGTCGACGGAGTCCGGCCGCAACACGTCGGCCCTGCGCTTCGCCTTGTGGAAGTCGATCGTCAGCGGGTTGCGCATGTCGGTCATCATCGGGAAATCGAGGAGCTTCGCGACGTCGACTTCGTACTCCAGCCACTGCGCGTCGGTGCGGCTGTGCTGGTCGAGGACTCGCGTCATCTCTCGGCGGTAGGCGGCCTCGTTGTTCTTCGCGCGGCCCGTCGCCTCGGCAACGGCGATCTTCGTCTGCTGCTTGATTCGATACCGTTCGAGTCGCCGTTCGGCTCGACGCTCGTTGGCCGCGGCGACCGCCTTCAGCCCACCGGCGATCACGCCGCTCAGCGGAAAGATCAGCCACCAGAAGGATCCGGCGAAATGGAAGAACGGCCCCATCAAGCCAGAATGCCACCGGATTCGGTTGAGGGTTTCAAGGGAGTCGACGAACATGTCGCTCGCGCCGGTCCGAGCGGACGTCCCGGCCCATCGGCATGCCCCCTTCCGGCACAACATATCCGTTGCCGTATCGGCGGCCGTAAGGTCGAAGACGGGTTCGACACCAGTGCCAGCGGGTATCGATCTCCGGGGTCGCGATCAGCGTGAGCCCGATACAGACACCACGACCGCAGGGCGCTAGTTTAGGCAACCGAAGACACGATCGACTCGACCGTGTGGACAAGGAGCATGTGAATGACTTACTCGACAGGCCCCGGGGGTTACGGTGACCCGTCGCAGGGCGCTGGCGGCCAGGGCTACCCCCAGCAGACAGCGGGCTACGGCGGTGCGCCCAGCCAGGGCAAGGGCCTCGGGTTCTATCTGAACCTCGGCGTGATCGCCCTCGGCATCATCAGCTTCTTCCTGGGATTCGCCCCCTATCTGAGCATCGACCGGAAGGGCGGCGGAAGTTCCAGGGACAACGGTGATTCCATGAACTTCTTCGCCAACATGGGCGTCGGGGTCGGAGTCATCGGGCTGGCGCTACTTCTGACGGCTGCGCTGATCGTGGCATTCGGTTTGCTTCCCAAACAGCAGCCGAACGAGTCGCTGGCCGCGGCGTTGTCGGTCGCCGGGTTCGTGTCGTTGCTTTTCCTGCTGTTCGGGTTGGGGAACTTCCTCGGCAGCGCCAAGGTGGATGCCGGGATCGGTCTCATCCTGATCCTGGTGACGTCGTTTCTGCAGGCGGCCGCTGCCGTCGTCGCCCTACTCCTCGCCTCGGGCGTGGTGAAGCCTCCGCAGCCGCGCCAGGCCCAGTACGGGTACTACGGCCAACCCGGCGGCCAACCCGGCGGCCAACCCGGCTACGGCCAGCCGCAGCCGCCGCAGCCCTACTACGGCGCCGGCGCGCCCGGTGCTCCCGGGGCCGCACCGTCCTACCAGAGCCCGCCGTCGCAGCCGATCTCGCAGCCCTTGCCGCAGGAGCAGCCGCAGCCACCGCAGCAGCCGCAGCAGCCGCAGAATCCTTGGTGAGACAGGGGACTGAGAATCACGCGGGGGATTCCCCTGCGGCCCAGCCGATTCTGCGGTAGCGCTGCAACCTTTTGCGGTAGCGTTGACCGCTCGGCTCGCTTCTCGAGGCGGCGACCTCGATGGCGATGGCGCGCGATAGCCGTTTGGTGAAGTCGATCGGCTCGTCGGCGGCGTCGGGGTGTTCCGGCACGATCACGTCGACGATTCCGGACGCCAGCAAGTCTGTTGCGCGGATGCTCTGTGCCGCAGCCAATTCCGCGGCGTGCTCGGTGTCGCGGTAGACGATTGCGCTGGCGCCCTCCGGCGGCAGGGGCGCCAGCCAAGCGTGCCGCGCAGCCAGCACCCGATCAGCCGGCACCATGGCCAGCGCGGGGCCACCGCTGCCCTGGCCCAGCAGCACCGACACCGTGGGTGTCGGCAGCGTGACCAGCTCAGCGAGGCATCTCGCGATCTCGCCGGCAAGCCCCTCCTCCTCCGCTTCCGCCGACAACGCCGGACCCGCGGTGTCGATGACCAGCACCAGCGGCAGCCGCAGCCCGGCGGCCAGCGCCATGGCGCGGCGCGCCTCCCGCAGCGCCGCCGGACCCACCGTGCCGGACACGATGTGCCGCTGGCCCAGCAGTACGGCCGGCTGCCCCCGGAACCTGGCCAGGGCCAAGACGGTGTCCCCGCCCGCGGAACCTGACAGCGGCACCCGCTCGGTCGCGCCATGCCGGAGCAGATGGCCGACACCGGGACGGTCCGGCCGGCGCGACGCGGCCACCGAATCCCATGCCGGCACGTCGGACAACCGCTCGAGCGGCACCGGCGTCGGCGCCGCTGCCGGTGCGTCGACGATCACCTTCAACGCCCGTTCCAACGTTCGCCGCAACCATTTCAACGGGACGACACCGTCGATTACACCGTGCTGCTGAAGGTGTTCGGCCGTCTGTACGCCCGACGGGAACGGTTCGCCGTACAGGTGCTCGTAGACCCGTGGCCCGAGGAAGCCGATCAATGCGCCGGGTTCCGCAATCGTCACGTGCCCCAGCGACCCCCACGACGCGAAAACCCCGCCGGTGGTCGGATGCCGCAAATACACCAGATACGGCAGGTGCGCCCGCTTGTGCTGCTCGACCGCGGCCGCGATCTTCACCATCTGCAGAAACGCGACCGTGCCCTCCTGCATCCGCGTTCCGCCCGAACTCGGCGACGCCAGCAACGGCAGTCGCTCCGCGGTGGCGCGTTCAATCGCGGTGGTGATCCGTTCGGCGGCGGCCACGCCGATCGACCCGGCGAGAAAATCGAATTCCGAGGCGATGATCGCCACCCGACGTCCGTGCACCCGACCTTCCCCGGTGAGCACCGACTCGTCGGCACCTGCGTTCGCACGGGCGTCGGCCAACTCCCGCGCGTATCGCGCGTCGGCTGCGACGTCCAGCGGTGCGGTGTCCCAGCCGACGAATGACCCGTCGTCGAGCACCGCGTCCCGCAGCGCTGACACAGGGATTCGGCTCACCGGACGAGGGTAGCCAGCCTTCGGCGGACGGCGTTATAGGTTGAGGCGCGATGAACACTCGCGCCGGAACGTCGGCTTCGCCCGCGGGGTCGGGTGCCATCACCGTGACCAGCGCGACGGCGATCGGCGTCGGCGGGATGATGGGTGCCGGCCTGTACACGCTCGTCGGTCTGGCCGCGGGCACGGCGGGCGTGTGGTTGCCGGTCTCGTTCCTGGTGGGTGGCGTGGTCGCCGTATTCAGCGTCTACTCCTACGCCAAGCTCGGTGCGTCTTTCCCCAGCAGGGGCGGAGCTGCCCAGTTCCTCATCCGTTGCTTCGGCGACGGCGTGATCGCGGGCGGGCTCAATGTCTTCCAGTTCCTGGGCTGGATCATCAGCATGGCCTTGTACGCCAACGGTTTTGCCGGTTACATTCGCGCGCTGCTGCCTTGGCACACACCGAGTTGGTCAGACAAGGCGATCGGCGTGGGCTTGATCGTCGCCATCGTGGCGGTGAACCTGGTCGGCAGCAAGCTCGTCGGCCGTGCGGAGACCGTGGTGATCGCCGTCGAACTGGCGATTCTCGTCGTTTTCGTGGTTCTCGGCCTGACGAAGGCCGATCCGGGCCGCCTCGACGCCGGCGCTCACCAGGGTGCGCTGGGGGTGCTGTTCGCGGCGGGACTGCTGTTCGTCACTTACGAGGGGTTCGGCGTCGTGACGAACTCCGCGGGGGAGATGCGCCAGCCGGCCCGCCAGCTGCCGCGCGCGATGTACCTGTCGCTGGCAATCGTGGTGGTCATCTACGTGCTCGTCAGCGCGGTGATCGTGATGACGTTGAGCCTGAACGACATTGAGGCCAACGCGGGGCACGTGCTGTCGGAGTCGGGGAGGGCGATCCTCGGCCAGACCGGATTCGTCGTGATCTGCGCGGCTGCGCTGCTGGCTACCGCGTCGGGAGTGAACGCGACGATGTTCGGTGACGCGAACCTCGCTTATCTCGTCGCAAAAACGGGTGAGCTGCCCAAGAATTTTGCCCGCAAAGTGTGGGCGGGCGGAACGGAGGGACTGTTCGTCGCCGCCGGATTGACGGCGGTGTTCGTCGTGTTCTTTCCCCTGTCGGCGGTGGGCCAGATGGCCAGCCTCGCGTTCCTGGTGATCTACGCGACGGTGTCAATCGGCCACTTCCGCGTCCGCAAGC
>JAVHWG010000523.1:0-6827 GCA_032159965.1 Mycobacterium sp. | reverse complement strand
CGCCCGTCCATGATTTCCTGCACCAGCGCAACGAGTTTCACACGCGCCTCGTCGCGGCGCTTGAAGCTCTCGATCGGCAGGTAGGGGTCGACGTAGCACAGCGGATCGGTGCCGCGCTCCAATTCGTGGTAGTACTCCGCGAACCTGTGATCGAGTTGCTCGCGGAACTTCAGCCCGATCAAGCATGCGGTGGACGTGTAGATGGTCAACTCGGAGAAGAAATCGAGCAACTCGATCTCGCCTTCCGGTCCCCAGTCGGCGATCATCTTCTTTACTTCGCCCTCGATGGTGGCGGCATGGCCCTTCATCTGCTCGCCGCGCAGCGCCGAGTTGTGCAACATCTCCTTGCGCCGCTCGGGGCTGGCGTCGAACACCACGCCTTTGCCGAAGATCGGGGTCATGAACGGATAGGCTTCCGCCTGGTCCAGATCCTCGTCGGCGGAACGGAAGAAGAATTCGTTGGCCTCGGCGCCCGAGAGGAAGATCACGTGCTTGTCGACCAGCTGGAACCAGCCGACGTCGCCGCATTCCTCGCGGATGCGCTTCATCAGGCCGATGGGGTCAGTGCGGAATTCCTCGAGGTGTCCGTGTTCTTCTTCGCCGCCGGAAACCCGCGGCACCATTGCAGTAGTCACTGTGTTGATCCCCCTCTCGCTTCGCTCGTGCCCGCCGACGGCATCCCTTCGTCACCTAGGGCCAGCTTGTGGCGTTCCTTCTTGTCGGCCAGCGGAGCTTCGGGTTGAAGCTCCATGTTGGCGACGAACCCACCGCGCGGTGTCTCTGCGACGAACACGATGGCCCGCCCCAGGTCGGCGGCCCGCAGGAAGTAGTCGTGGCGGGCCTGACCCCACTTGGCCCAATCCTCAAGCGCGGGACCGATCTTGTCGGCGGGCAGGCTCCAACCCATATTGGTCTTAGTGGGCCCGGGGTGCACGATTGAGGCGCGCACACCGGTGCCTTCGAGTTCCATCTGGAAGTTGTTGACCATCGCGACGAGTGCGGCCTTCGCGGCCCCGTAAGCCCCCATGTGCGGACGTTGCCGCAGTGCGACATCGGAGCCGACGAAGATCAGGTCGCCCCGCTGGCGCTCGATCATCCCGGGCAGTACCGCGCCCGCCAGCCGGTTGGCGCCGATGAGGTGGATCTGCAGTTGCGACTCGAACTCGTCGGTGGTGATCTCGGCCAGCTTTCCGAAATATGTGTCGCCGGCACCGGCCACCAGCACCTCGATCTCGCCGAGCGCATCGACGGATTGCGCGACAAAGGATTTCACCGAGTTGGGATCGGTGACGTCGAGGTGGAACCCGACGGCCTCGCCACCGTCGGTGTTGATCTTGCCGACGATCTCGGCGAGCTTCTCGACGCGGCGGGCCCCCAGCGCTACCGGGAACCCGCGCGCCGCGAGTTCGATCGCGGTGGCTTCACCGATGCCGGACGACGCGCCCGCGACGATTGCCGGCCTGCGATCAGGAAGGGGTTCGAACCGCGGCATCAGCTGATCTCCACGGTCATCGGAAGGTGCGCGAAACCGCGCACATTGCTGGAATGGACGCGCACCGAATTGGCCTCGTCGATGTCGAAATGGCGGACACGTTTGAACAGTTCCGTCAGCGCCACCCGCGCTTCCATTCGTGCCAGGTGCGCGCCGAGGCAGAAGTGCGCACCGCTACCGAAACTGACCAGCTTGGAACCGATGTCGCGACCGATCCGGTAGTCGTCGGCGTCCTCGAAAGCTCTGTCGTCGCGGTTCGCCGAGCCTGGCAACAGCACGAGTATCCCGCCCTCGGGGATCGTGGTGCCGTACATCGGGATGTCCTCGGTGACGGTACGCGCGAGGATCTGACTGGAAGTGTCGTAGCGCAGCGTCTCTTCGACCCAGAGCGGAACCTGGGCGGGGTCCTCGTAGACCGACGTGAGCTGATCGGGATTCTTGTAACCCCAATACGCGGCATTGGCAAGCAGTTTGGTGGTGGTCTCGTTGCCGGCTACCACCATCAGGGACAGGAAGGAGATGACCTCCTGATCCACCAGTCGGTCGCCGTCGAGCTCCGCCTCCAGCAGCGCCGAGGTCAGGTCGTCGGAGGGCTTCTTGCGGCGCTCGGCGACCATGTCGCCGTAATACGCCATCAGCTCCAACATCGCGTGTACCGCCGATTCCGGCAGGTCGGCCACACCCTCCTCCCGGTGCATCACCCCGTCGGCCAGAGCCCGGATACGGGCCCGGTCGGCCTGCGGAACGCCCATGAGTTCTGAGATCACATCCATCGGCAACTTGCCCGCGAACTCATCGACGTAGTCGAAGGTGTCGGACGCAAGTGCGGCGTCGAGGTGCTGCACGGCGATCTCGGTGACACGCGGCTCGAGTTCACGAATCCGCCGCGGCGTGAATCCCTTCGACACCAGAGTGCGGAGGCGCAAGTGATCGGGATCGTCCATGGCCAGGAACGACATGCCGTACTTCGCCTGCGGCCCGAACGCCCCCTTGTCGATCGACACCCCGTTGATGTTGGACAACGCTTTGCTGTTGCGGAACCCCTGCAGCACGTCGGCGTGCCGGGAGAGCGCCCAGAACCCGATCTCGTCGTTGAAGTACAGCGGCGCTTCTTCACGAAGTCGCTTGTAATACGGGTACGGGTCTTCGTGAAAGTCGTAGTCGTATGGATTGAGAACAACGGCCTCTGTGTTCGTCACCACTGCGCACCTCCCATGACCAGGGCGATGACGCTGTCCAACTGGTCTGCCATTTGGTAGTAGGAAAGGGTTTTGGTGCCGGCACGCACGAGCGCTCCGTAGAAGATCATCTCGAGTGTCGTGAGCACTTCGGGCCACGCACCCGGCCCCAACGCCGACTGGATCCGGCGACGCACCTCCAGCCCGATCTTGTCGCGAACCTGCCGCACCTCGGGCTCGTCGCCCATCAACGCCGTCGTCGCCGCGGCGGCCAGTTCGGGCTCGTCGGCGACCAGGAGTGCGAGTTCACGCAACTGCGCGGTCACTCGCTCCTGGGTGGTCTGGTTGACGTCGGTGAAGACAGGAACGCCGCGGACGAGCCGCAGATACACCTCTGCGACCAACGCGTTCTTCGACGAGAAATACGTGTATGCGGTGGCCGGCGCGACGCCTGCCCGGGCTGCTACGGAGCGCATCGTCAACTCGGAGTAAGACGTCTCACGGAGCAACTCGACCGCGGCGTCGAGAATTTTCTGGATCGTTTCTTCCTGGCGACGATTGCGGCGGCGTTCACCCAGATCCGTCACGGCAGGAACCGCGTCGCTGGACATGTGTCCAAGATATCGCACGGCTGCCCGGGAGCACAACCATCGACGCATTTAACGATTTGAAGTGCAACAATACGTGAGATGAGGTCCGCTGGCGGTGCCGTGTCTTGATAATGCCAAGCCGGGCAACTACTGTACGTGTAGTTCAAATAGACACTTGTCCAGGAGACTGTTCATGACGACATCGGCGTCGACCAAGGTGACCGAACTGTTGATCGATGGTGAGCTCGTCGCCGCCGGTGGTGGCACTTTCGCCACGATCAACCCGGCCACGGAGCAAGCCATCGGGGAGGCGGCTGACGCCGACGCCACCGACATGGACCGCGCGATCGCGGCTGCGCGCACCGCATTCGACGAATCCGAATGGTCCCGTGACACCGCGCTGCGTGTGCACTGTCTGCGGCAGTTGCGCGAAGCGCTCAACGAAGAAATCGAAACATTGCGCGAGATCACCGTCGCAGAGGTGGGCGCGCCGGTGCAGCTGACACAGATGGCGCAATTGCAGGGCCCGGTCGATGACCTGGCGTTCCCGGCCGATCTTGCCGAGCGCTATGAGTGGACCACCGACCTCGGCATCGCCTCGCCGATGGGAATTAAGACGAAGCGAACCGTGGTGCGGGAGCCGTTCGGGGTCGTCGGCGCAGTGACGCCGTGGAACTTCCCCCACCAGATCAACTTCGCCAAGCTCGGACCGGCGCTGGCAGCGGGCAACACCGTCGTGCTGAAGCCGGCACCCGACACCCCGTGGTGCGCGGCTGAAGTTGGTCGGATCATCGCCGAGAAGACCGACATCCCCGCCGGTGTCGTCAACATCGTGACGTCCAGCGACCACCGCGTCGGCGCGCAGCTGTCCGAGGACCCGCGGGTGGACCTCGTGTCGTTCACCGGTTCGACCGCGACCGGCCGCGCCGTCATGGCGGCGGCGTCTGCGACCCTCAAGCGGGTATTCCTCGAGTTGGGCGGCAAGTCGGCGTTCTTGGTGCTGGACGATGCCGACCTCGCCGGCGCCTGTGCGATGGCCGCGTTCACGGTCGCGATGCACGCCGGGCAGGGTTGTGCGATCACCACCCGGCTCGTCGTGCCACGGGATCGCTACGACGAGGCCGTCACCGCGACCGCAGGCATGATGTCGGGCCTCAAAGCGGGTGACCCGACAAACCCGAAAACCATTTGCGGACCCCTGATCTCGGCCAGGCAGCGCGACCGGGTGCAGGGTTATCTGGACCTTGCGATCCAAGAGGGCGGGTCGTTCGCGTGTGGCGGAGGCAGGCCGGCAGACCAGCCCGCGGGCTTCTTCATCGAGCCGACAGTGATCACCGGACTGACGAACGACTCCCGCGTGGCACGCGAGGAGATCTTCGGCCCTGTGCTCGTCGTCCTGCCGCACGACGGGGATGACGACGCCGTCCGCATCGCCAATGATTCGCCATATGGGTTGTCCGGCACAGTTTTCGGCAAGGATCCCGAGCGGATCAACCACGTGGTGTCGCGGTTCCGCACCGGAACCATCAACGTCAACGGCGGAGTCTGGTACTCAGCTGACGTGCCGTTCGGCGGCTACAAGCAGTCCGGCGTAGGTCGCGAGATGGGCGTGGCCGGCTTCGAGGAATACCTGGAGACGAAGGTCGTGGCGGAAGCCATCTAGCGCGTTCGGCGGATTGAGGAGATGAAATAGCATGGGGCAGTTCGAGAACAAGATTGCGATCGTCACCGGATCCGGTGGCGGCATCGGCCAGGCGTACGCCGAGGCGCTGGCCCGTGAGGGCGCCGCGGTGGTGGTGGCCGACATCAACACCGACGGCGCCGAGGCTGTGGCCAAGCAGATCGTCGCTGACGGCGGCACCGCGATCTCCGTCCCGGTCGACGTCTCTGACCCGGACTCCGCGAAGGCCATGGCCGATCGGACGCTTGCCGAGTTCGGCGGCATCGACTATCTGGTCAACAACGCAGCGATCTACGGCGGCATGAAGCTGGACTTCCTGCTGACGGTCGACCCCGAGTACTACCGGAAGTTCATGAGTGTCAACCTCAATGGCGCGTTGTGGTGCACGCGAGCCGTGTACAAGAAGATGGCCAAACGCGGCGGGGGAGCGATCGTCAACCAATCCTCGACCGCGGCGTGGCTCTACGCCAACTACTACGGCCTCGCCAAGGTCGGGATCAACGGGCTGACCCAGCAGCTGTCCCGCGAACTCGGCGGACAGAACATCCGCATCAACGCGATCGCGCCGGGGCCGATCGACACCGAAGCGACCAGGACCACCACGCCCCAGGAGATGGTCGCAGACATCGTCAAAGCAATACCATTGAGCCGCATGGGGACACCGGAGGACCTCGTCGGCATGTGCCTCTTCCTTCTATCGGATCAGGCGAAGTGGATAACGGGACAGATATTCAATGTCGACGGCGGACAGATCATTCGGTCCTAGAGGAGTCTTATGAGTGACGACGGCGCCAAGCTGGGATACATCGGCCTCGGCAACCAGGGTGCCCCGATGGCCAAGCGACTGCTGGACTGGCCGGGCGGCCTGACCGTCTTCGACGTCCTCGCCGAGGCGATGGCGCCCTTCGCCGAGCGCGGGGCACGACTGGCCGGCAGCGTTGCCGACGTCGCGGCGGCCGACGTCGTCAGCGTCACCGTGCTCACAGACGAGCAGGTGCGCAGTGTGGTGGCCGAACTCGCGAAGGCCGCCAGGCCAGGAACCGTAATCGCGATTCATTCCACAATCAGTGAGACCACCGCGCCGGAACTTGCCGAAAAACATGCGGCGCAAGGCATCCACGTCATCGACGCTCCGGTGTCTGGTGGGGCAGGCGCTGCCGAAAAGGGTGAGTTGGCGACCATGGTCGGCGCTGCGCGCGGAGTGTACGACCGGGTCAAGCCGGTGTTCAAGCTGTGGGCGTCGATGGTGATTCACGCCGGAGAGCCCGGTGCGGGAACGCGAATGAAGCTGGCCCGCAACATGTTGACCTTCGTTTCCTATGCGGCGGCGTGCGAGGCCATGAGACTCGCAGAGGCGGCGGGCCTCAGCTTGCAGGCACTCGGGAAGGTCGTGCGCCATTCCGATTCGTTGACTGGCGGGCCGGGTGCGATCATGGTCCGAGACGATATGTCGGTGCTCGGGCCCGACCACTGGCTGCACGACGCGTTTACCCACACCCGCGGGCTCGGGGAGAAGGACCTCAGCCTCGCGCTGGCATTGGGGGAATCTTTGGACGTCGACCTGCCGCTCGCCGAGATCGCGCTGAGCAATCTGGCCGCTGGTCTCGGCGTCCCCCATCCAGCGCCGATTAAGGAGTGAGCATGGACGAACTTCGCCGCAGAGGCCTCGAAAAGATGAACGAGGTCTACGGGTGGGAGATGCCGGACATCCAAGGTGACGCGTACTTCGACCTGACCGTTGAGCACCTTTTCGGCACGGTGTGGAATCGGCCGGGCCTGTCGATGAAGGACAAGCGGATCATGACGCTCACCGTGGTGACGGCGTTGGGCAACCAGGACCTCGCCGAGATCCAGGCGAACGCCGCTCTGCACAACGAGGAGCTCAC
>JAVHWG010000614.1:0-9313 GCA_032159965.1 Mycobacterium sp. | reverse complement strand
CCCGGCTCGAAATGGCACCGCTCCTGCATGGCGGCGATCAGTTGCTCGTTGTGCATGTGGCCGTCGCCGAAGTTCCAGCCCACCGCGGTACTGCAGAGGCGCTCGCCCTCGGTGATCATGTAGTCGTCTTCGTCGCGGCCGGCGAGCGCGCGATGCACAAGGGTGAGCAGCGCCTTGCCGTGAGTGTTGAAGCCGCGGAAGGCATACCCCTTGTAGAGGAATATCTGCGCCTGCTCCTCGCTGCCGTAGAACTTCGCCAGCTGAGACGCCGGCATACTCGCGATCGCGACGATGCCCTTCTCGATCTTGTCGTTGGCCGAGGGCTTCATGCACCAGAACGACGTGTCCCAGTTGCCTGCGTAGTACCGCATGCCGGGCAGGAAAGAGATCTTGCGCGGGAAGAGATTCCCGAGGGCCACGACGATGGCCAGGACGGCGAAGAGCAACACGGGCAGCGGCGTGGCCATCTCGCTCAGGCCCACATGAGCGTGTCCGACGAACAGGGCCAGCACGGAGAAGATCATGAAGACGTTCCACTCCAGTGGCACTCCCATGGGGATCGCCGACAGGATGCCGAAGTGGAAGCAGACCATCACGAATGCGGCGATCGCGGTGGGCCAGCCGCCGTGTGAGAACAGCAGCGCCAGCGGCACCAGCATCTCGATCGCGGTACTGAAGTGAGCGATGAACCGCGACACCCGCCCTGGGCGCAGATCGTCGGGAAAACTCTCGAAGAACCTGCGCTTCAGCCACTTCGTTCGAATCAGCGGATTATTCGACATCATCGTGGAGATCACGAAGGGGAAGTGCTTGTTGAGCTTCGATGTGGCGGCACCCATCCAGATCGCCACGCATACGAGTTTGGCGGCGATGATCATGTCCACCCCGAAGCCGGCGAACAGAAACGCCACCGTGAAGGACCCGTAGACCTCACCCCTGGCCGCCAGGAAGATCACTTTGTCGCGGAGGCCGAGCACCGCCAGCAACCCGAGCACGGTCCAGATCTGCCACAGTGGCAGCACGCCGACTGTGGTGTTCAGAGCGGGCACCGGGCCGCTGCCGTCGGAGAAGAGCGCCACCAGGAGGATTACCAGCAGCGCCGCGTAGAGCGCGACGTCCACGGGCGTGCGTGACGTTCCCTTCGTGAGCGGGATTCGTCCCGGCCAGGGTGGTAGCCGAATGGTCTTGGGCCGCAACCAGTACAGAATCGAACCCATCGGCGGGAAGAACCGGTTGTTCAACGGCCCGAACCCGCAGCCCAGGCCGATGACCTCGAACAGCATCGTGTAGAGCACGACCTTCTGGAAGACAATCGGCTCCGACCACCACGCGCCGACGTCGGTGAACCCGTCAATCCCCTTGGTGGCCAGAGCGAACAGCCAAGCCGCGAGGATGTACAGCAGGATCTTGACCACGTAGAACAGATGCATCGCCACCGGTGTGCCGAAACCGACCTCCGCCCAGTGCCGGGCCATCGGGCGGATCTTTTCGCTGCGCGTGCCCTTGCTCCACTCCGCGAAGTCGACGACGGGCATATCCGGCTTCAGGAATCCCATGGGCAGACGGTAGAACGTGTTCTAGGTCCGGGGCCAGAGGTTTGGCGAAACACAGCGCTTCTAGCGCAGCGCAGCCGACAACCGGTCGACGTAGTCGTCGATGTCGGCGACGGCCGATTCCGCCGTGTGCACGCTGATCGCGATCGTGTCGCCGATGCCGTGCACACCGTGCGTCAAGCCCATCATCGGTGACAACGCCGGGCAACCGGTGGTCAGCACGACGGGCAGGCCGTCGAACCTCAGATCCGCCGGCCCTCGATTCACACTCGACACCACGGTATTACCCGTCACCGTCGGCGACCGCACGCTGGCGTCGAATTGCGTTACCCCCCATCGCAACAACGCTGCAGGCATGGCCGCTGTGGCGCGACCGTCGACCTCGAACGCGGGATGGTCGCCGCGGCGTCGGCGGTCGGCCAGATCCGCGGAGATTCGGTTGACCCGGTCATCGAAAGGCAACCGCGGGTACAGTCCGATTCCGACGTTGCCGAAGTGATTGTTTGATTGGCGCACAACGTTTTTCGCCATCGGCACCTCGGCGCCCAGCTCGGCGGCATCCTCACCGGCCGCGCGCAGATACCCCGACAGGGCGTCAGAAATCGCGGCGAGCGCTGCAACGGTGACGGTGGGACCCTTGAGGTCGTGCCGTCGCCGTACCAGTGTCCGGACCGTGCGTCGGCCGTCCGGGCGGTTGTTGATGCTCAGTACCGGGCGCGGGCGCGCGGGCGGCGGTATCGCGCCGGCGGCGACTTCGCGCTCGAGTCGGCTGTGCGCGCGCGCCGCGAGGACACTGCGCACGAACAGAGATCCCGGTCGATTGTGTTGTGGCTGCGGGACATCGGACGTGCGCCCGAACAACGCGGCCGCCATCGCCGACGCACGCATCCCGTCACCCAACGCGTGTCCGACCTGAACCACCGCGACCGTCGACGGGCCCGAGCTTCCGGGCACCTCCGCGACGTCGCCGAACACGTGCAGGCGCCACGCCGCTTCGCGAAGGTCAAGCTGGTTGTCGGTCAGTCCCGCGACCGCGTCAAGGCACTGGGCCCACCCGGCCACCGGCGGGTGCACAACGATCTGGTCGTGGCCGACCTCGCGCCGCACCCAGGACGGATAGGTCAGCGCGCAACCGTCGTCGACGCGCAACCCCAAATCCGGACACAGGCGAGCGCGATCGAGAATCTGTTCGGCTGCATCCCCGTCGTGTTCGCCGTCGAATGCGTACAGCAAGAACTGGTCGTTGGGGACCTTCGCCGACATCCAGTAGATCTGCGCGTCCGCGGCGGCCATGCGAACCCTTTTCACTCCGTTCATCGTGGCATGCCCTAGCGTCAGGCCATGACCCTTCCCGCACCTGCAGAGGATCGCGTTGCGCTGGTGACCGGCGCGTCTTCAGGCATCGGCGAGTCCGTAGCGCGAGAACTCGCTCGGCGCGGTTACCGGCTTCTCCTGGTGGCGCGGCGCGCAGAGCTGCTGGAGGCGCTGGCCCATGACCTGCGCGGCCGGGCGCAGGCACTGCCTGTCGATCTTTCATCGCGCGCCGACCGTGCCGCGCTGCCGGGCCGGATAGAGGCACTGGGGGTGTCGGTGGACATCCTCGTCAACAATGCCGGGTTGTCGACTGTCGGCCCCGTCGCGAAAGCCGATCCGGAGAAGGAACTCAACCTCGTCGAGGTCGACGTCGCCGCCGTCGTCGACCTGTGTTGCCGGTTCGTGCCCGGCATGGTGGCGCGCCGGCGCGGCGCGGTGCTGAACGTGGCGTCCCTCGGCGCATTCGGGCCGCTGCCGGGGCAGGCGTCGTACGGGGCCGCCAAGGCCTTCGTCCTGTCCTACACCGACTCGCTGCGCGGGGAGTTGCGCGGGAGCGGCGTCACCGCGACAGCGTTGTGCCCTGGTCCGGTGAAGACCGGTTTCGGCGCGGCCGCGGGGATCAGTGACGAGGATGCGGAAGCGGCGATGCCACAGGTGATGTGGAAAACCGCCGACGAGGTGGCGCGCGCGGGCGTTGACGGATTGGCGGCCGGCAAGGGCGTGGTCGTGCCGGGTGGCGTCAACCGGGTCGCCGGAGCGCTTTTTCGCTTGGCGCCGCCGGACTTGCTGCTGCCGTTCCTCGCGCGTGCGCATCCCGGCTTGAAGAACACCTAGCCGCGCCCGATGAAGTCGAGGATGTGACCAGCGACGACGTCGGGTTGTTCGAGCTGCAGGAAATGACCGGCGTCGTCGACGCGGTGCAGCGCGCTGCCCGGCGGTAGGGCGTGCTCGACCCACTCGGCATAGTCTGCAGACGCGCAGCCGTCGTCGTTGCCGTGCAGATACAGGGTGGGCAGAGCCAGCGGTGCCAGCCAATGCTGGTGCAGCTCAACGTATTGCGACGGCGGCCTGGTGTTGCGCACGACGGCGCGGTACGGCCCCAGCGCCGCCCGCCAGCTCTCGGATGTGCCGATTGCGGCGTCGACGTGTCGAAGGTCGGCGGCCGCGTTGTAACCAGGCGACCATCGCCGCCAGAGGCGTCGGGGCACCCACGACGCTGAACGCTCCGGCACCGCGGGCAGCTGGAAGTACAGGATGTACCAGCTTCGAAGCAGCTGGCGGGGCAGGTGCGCGGCGAGCCGGCCGGCGTGGGGCACCCTCCGGAAGGGGCGAAACGATGCCGCGGGCGGCACGGACATGATCACGGCCTTCGTGAACGGGCCGCCCGTCATCGCGGCCAGCCCGGAGCCGGCGATCGCGCCCCAGTCATGGCCGATGATGACGTCGCCGCCCGTAGGCCCGACGTGATTGAGCACGCGACGAGCATCGTCCATCAGGGCGCCTACGTGGTAGCTGCCGTCGGACGGGATGGTCGACGGCGCGTAGCCACGCATGAACGGCGCGACCACGCGCCAACCCGCTGCCGCGAGTAGCGGAGCGATCAGCCGCCACCCGTGCGCTGTGTCGGGAAACCCGTGCAGACACAACGCGATTGGGGCGCCCTTAGAATCCTTGCGCGGCTTCCATTCCAGCGCCCGCAAAGTGACCGACGGCGCGTCGACCTCGATCCACCCCGACTCAACCATGGCCGCAGCTTAACGATTGGCCCGTCGCGTATGTGACGAAAGAGGTCGGCTTACGCCCCGTCGGCGGCGGCCTCGAGCTCGGCGATCACGATCTTGCGCATACCGAGCATCGCCTTGGTGGCGGCCGTCGCACGGGCGGGTTCGGGATCCCCGATCAATTCGAAGAGCCGGTCGGGGACGATCTGCCAGCTGACCCCGAACCGGTCCTTCAGCCAACCGCATTGCGATTCCTCGCCGCCATCGGTCAGCCGATCCCAGTAGTAGTCGACCTCGTCCTGGTCCTTGCAGTTGACCATGAACGACACGGCCTCGGTGAACGCGAACTGCGGTCCCCCGTTGATCCCGACGAACCGTGTCCCGTCGAGCACGAAGCTGCCGGACACCACTTTGCCGGGGGTGCCCGGACCGGCTTCGGTGTACCGGTTCATGCCCTCGATCTTCGAGTTCGGGAAGACGGAGGTGTAGAACTGGGCGGCATCTTCGAGGTTGTCGTCGAACCAGAGCGATGTCGTGATCGATGGCATGGGAGTGCCTCCTTCGAGAAGTTAGGTTGTCTGTACCGACCGCCGCGACGGGCAGAACTCATCGCACCCGCGGGGCGCCGAGGGCCCGCAACGCGAAGTCCATCACGTAGGTCACCAGCAACTCGCGGTCCGGGCCGACGCCGAGCATCGGGGAGGCGAACGCCCGGTCGACGAGGGCGTGGATGGCAGCAGCGTCGCGATCCGGCTCGGCCAGAGGGAACGATCCGTCGTCAAGGCCGCGCCGCAGGATGTCCGCGAGGATCCGTTCCCGGTCGGCCCGAAGCTCCGCGCTTGCCTCGCGATATCCCTTGGCCACCCGCACCTCGTCGGAATCCAGCACCACGACGTGCGCGCGCCGCCGCGGGTGATATGCGAGCCCGAGCAGAAAGTCGATCCACGACTTCAGCTGACCGACGGGGTCTTGCGCGGTGTCGTCCGCGATCCGCCGCATCCGGCGGGCGACGGCGTCACTGTCGCGCTTGAGCATCGCCAGGAACAACTCGTCCTTGGACGCGAAGTGCCGATAGAAGGCCCGCGTCGACAAGTTCGCAGCCGCCAGGATCGCCGCGACCGACACCGGACCCTGGTGCGGGGACGAGAGGCACGCGTAGGCGGCGTCGATGATGTCGGCCCGTTCGTCGGCAGATATCCGGGTCCGCGGTGGCACGAGGGCAAATTTAGCGTGAGCTAGCGTGAGCCCGATGAGCAGCAAGCCCCAAACGGTGACTTATCGAGGCGTCAGGGAACTGGCGCTGGTCGCCGACGAGTGGAATCGGGGGGCGGTGAGCGGCGCGCAACCGTCGATCCTCATGCTGCACGGCGGCGGACAGAACCGGTTCTCCTGGAAGAACACCGGTCAGGTACTCGCCGACCAGGGCTATCACGTGGTCGCACTGGATTCACGCGGTCACGGAGACAGCGAATGGGCGCCGAACGCGGAGTATGCACTGGAGGTCCTGCGGGATGACGTGCGCAGAGTCGTCGACGAGATCGGCAGGCCCGTCGTGCTGATCGGCGCCAGCATGGGCGGCCTGACCGGGATCTTGGTAGCCCACGAAGCCGGGCCCGACAAAGTGACCAAGCTGATCCTGGTCGACGTGGTGCCGAGATTCGAAAAGGGCGGCAGTGCCCGGATCAGGGAGTTCATGTTCAGCAACATCGACGGTTTCGAGACGCTGGAAGAGGCCGCCGACGCGGTAGCCGCGTACTTGCCGCACCGGCCCAGACCGCGCAGCCCCGAAGGACTGCGGAAAAACCTCCGCCGGCGTGACGGCCGCTGGTACTGGCACTGGGACCCGAACCTGATGACCAAGCCCGGCGACGATCCCCAGCTGCGGGTCCAGAAGATGGAGCGCGCCGCGATCGCCCTGAAGATCCCGATCCTGCTGATCCGCGGCAAGCTCTCCGACGTCGTGAGCCCGGCTGGCGTCAAACACTTTCTCGACACAGTCCCCGGCGCAGAGTTCGTCGAGCTCTCGGAGGCAGGCCACACTGCCGCCGGTGACGACAACGACGCGTTCACCGACGCTGTCGTGCAGTTCGTCAAACGCTGAAGAAGCGCGTCACACGGTTGATGACGATGTCAGGCTTCTCCTCGGCTATGAAGTGCGACGCGCCATCGACACACTCAAGCGTGAGATCGTCGGCCAGACCTTCGTAGCCGCCAAGGATGCCGGGCCTCATGATCGGATCCTCCGACCCGTAAAGGATCAGTGTCGGTGTCCGAAGAGGCCTCCGATATTCGCCCCTGACCACCCGAGGAAAGGTGGGGACGATGAAGTGCCTGTACAGCGCCGACCCCGCCCGGGCGCGGGCCGGATCCCGGAACGGTGCCAAGAACAGCTCGATATCGCGCGACGAGAACGCGTCTCGATCCGACGTGTAGTGCCTGAATAGGTAGCGGGCAAGCGGCTGCGATCCTCTTCTCAACAACGCAGGCCCGACTGCTGGCGTCGCGATCGCGAATTGAAACCACAACCGCGGCAGCGTCGCCAACAATTGCAGGTGGAACCGCACGAACGGATGCGGAATGGCTAGCGAAACGTACTGATCTACCCGATCGGGGTGATCGAGGCACAACATGAACCCGACGAGGGCACCCCAGTCGTGGGCGACGATTCGCGGGCGCTGAAGATGAAGCGCGTCGAGCAGCGCAACGACATCGGCGACCAACTGATCGGGGTCGTATCCGTTGCCCGGAGCCTCGGTCCATCCGGCGCCGCGCAGATCCGGGCAGATCACCCGGTACCGCGCCGCGAACGCCGGAATGACATGACGCCATCCCCACCAATGCTGCGGAAAGCCATGGAGCAGCAGGAGCGGCTCACCCTCGCCCGCCTCGGCGACGTGCATTCTCAGGCCTGGTAGCTGGACGTAGCGGTGCTGCACGCCTGCCAACTCGGGCAGCGGACTGCTCGTCATCAACACTCCTTTCCCGGACGGTGGCATGGTGCCGCTCAGGCCAACAACGGAACGTCGTCGTGCCGCGAGTCGGTGAGGATCTCCAACATCGCCCGGCGGGTCGCCGTCAGCTCCACAGAGTCTTTGCCGGACAACTGAACTCGGCAGTCCGCGATCGCCGAGTTGTAGCAGTATTTCGTCTTGCCGTTGGTGTCGGTGTAGTTCAGCCCGATGACGTCTGCGGGTTTGACGCTCATCTGACCCTCCAGCGTGACGTCGTCGAACCTGGCCGAAAACGACCAGTCGAACGGTTGATACGCACCGCTGGACCTCCGAGCCGCGAGCACCGACCGGATGGCGTACTCGCTGCCACGGTGCCGCAGCACCATCAGCGTGGTGGGTGGCAACACCAGTGGCCCGATACCCGCCCGCGCGGTGACGATCTCGAGCGACGACGACGGCGCTCGGTCGAAGCCGCACACCTGACCGAACGCGTAGGCCGGCGTGTGACGTCGACCCCAGTTGTGGTTCACGCTGCCCGTCCAACCATCGAGATCGACTGCGACGTCATCGATTTGCACGCGGCCGTCGAACCGGGCCAATGGAGAACGGACTTGAGTTTTCGCCGACGGAAACCGTGCCGAGTACTGGCGGTCGGTCAGCAGCCTGACCGGCTCGCCGCCGCCGGCGATCCGAATGTCCCAGGATGCCGAGCGCGGGCCGTTCAGCGACCCGCAGGCGGCCGTGTCGTCCAGCATCGTCTCGCCGATCCGGACCATCCACGTATCGGTGCGAAACTCGGCGTCCTCGATTTGGTGCGGCTGCTTGAGTGCCCAGTTCCCCGCGCCGCCGGGGTCGAAGACCATCACCCAGACGTCTGCGCTCTCCGCGCCGCCGGTTGTCAGCAGAACCGTTTCGCGCAGCCACAGTCCCTGCGGACGTTCGGGGTGATTGGCCCGAATGAACCGGCTCTCGTAATACGGCGCCCTAGTGCGAGCCGTCACCATTTGATTCGACCAACCGTTGATGCAGCCGCGCCCTGACTTCGTCGGGCGTGTAGGCGTTGCGCTTTCGCTGATCCCGGGCCACCAACGCACCGCCGGCGGCGACTCCGACGAGTCCGGCCAGACCTGCCCACTTCCATATGTTGCGCATCATCGTCAGCCTAAGCTGCCAGCGTGGATGAGCACACCATCTCGCTCGAACGGGCCCTCGACGAGACGCGGACCGGCGACATCTGGCTGTTCCGCGGCACGTCAAGGCCGGACCGGGCCATCCAGTCGATGACCAATAGTCCGATCAACCACGTCGGCATGACGATGGCGATCGACGACATGCCACCGCTGATGTGGCATGCCGAGCTGGGCAACAAGCTCGTCGACGTGTGGACGGGAAATCATCAACGCGGCGTTCAGCTCAACGACGCGCGAGAAGCGGTCCAGCAGTGGATACACAAGTACGGCCAGCAGTGTTGGCTGCGTCAGCTGATCCCTGATGCCAGCCGTGAGCAGGAGAACAAGGCACTTCAGGTGATCGCACGGATGGACGGCACGCCGTTCCCCAGCACAGCCCGGCTCACTGCACGCTGGTTCCGCGGACGGGTCCCGGTGGCAACTGAACTCGCCGAAGGAATCCCGTTCCTGGAGAGACGATTTCGCGCAGCTGCCGCGCGCCGCAAAGAGCGGCGGCGACAGGCCGGCCTCGAGACCGCCTACTGCGCGGAGACCGTGGCCATCACCTACGAGGAGATGGGCCTGTTGGCGACGCAGAAACACGC
>JAVHWG010000569.1:0-5970 GCA_032159965.1 Mycobacterium sp. | reverse complement strand
ATCGAGCACGCGGTCAGTGATCTGGCTGGTCAGCACGAAGCCGAGCACCATGATGACAAGCAAAGACAACCCGAGGGTCAGGGTCACCACGCGCAGCTGCAGCGACCGGCGCCACGCGAGGCCGACGGCTCGACTTAACGCACTCAGTCCCCGCAGCAGTGGAGCGGAACGCTGAATGCGTCGCCTCGAGCCGAAGATCACGGGCGCGGCTCCTCACGATCGTCGCCCGCGCGGATCACGGAGGTCCGGCCTTGTATCCCACTCCTCGAACAGTCAGCACAACCTGCGGGTTTTCGGGGTCCTTCTCGACCTTGGCGCGCAGCCGCTGAACGTGCACGTTAACCAGGCGGGTATCGGCGGGATGCCGGTAGCCCCACACCTGTTCGAGTAGCACATCTCGAGTAAACACCTGGCGTGGTTTGCGCGCCAACGCCACGAGCAGGTCGAACTCCAGCGGCGTCAGGGAGATCTGCTCGCCCTGCCGGGTCACCTTGTGTGCCGGGACATCGATGTCGACGTCGTTGATCGACAGCATCTCGGCGGGCTCGTCGTCGTTGCGCCGCAACCGCGCCCGCACGCGTGCCACCAGCTCCTTGGGCTTGAACGGCTTCATGACGTAGTCGTCGGCGCCGGACTCGAGCCCGAGCACCACGTCCACGGTGTCGGTCTTGGCGGTGAGCATCACGATCGGCACGCCGGAGTCAGCGCGCAGAACACGGCACACGTCGATGCCGTTCATGCCGGGCAGCATCAGGTCCAACAGCACCAGATCGGGACGCAGTTCGCGCACGGCGGTCAGCGCCTGAGTGCCGTCGCCGACCACTGCCGTGTCGAAACCCTCCCCTCGCAACACGATGGTGAGCATTTCGGCGAGCGACGGATCGTCGTCGACAACAAGAATCCTTTGCCTCATGGAGTCCATGGTGTCACCACATCGGGATAAATCGCCGCTACCACACGCGCATTTCGGGTAGATGAGCCCATCCAGCACGTGCTAACGGCCGATTTCGGCCGCCAGGACCCCGGCGTCGACGTCCGGATCGACGACTCGCCAGCGTCCGCCGAACCCGCTGGCGGCAAGCCCGGCGTACACCGCAGCGGTCCGCCGCTGCAACCCGTCGTCGCGTTCGTACGTGTCGCGGCGGCGGCTCGAGTCCTCGGCTTCGCGCTTGACGGCACGCTCGGCGGCAAGCTCGGCGGACACGTCGAGCAGCACCTGACAGTCCGGCAGCGGTAGCCGGAGGCGGTCGAACTCCAGGGCGCGTACCCACTCGACCGCCTCTCCGTCGGCGTCCTGGTGCAGTCGGGCAGCGCTGTATGCGGCGTTCGAGGCGACGTAGCGGTCCAAGATCAGGACGTCGTAGGCCGCGAGCAGGTGTGCGATCTCGTCGCGGGCGCCCGCCCTGTCCAGCGCGAAGAGCACGGCCATCGCATGCACGGAGTCCGCGAGGTCGCCGTGCGCGCCGTGCAGGGCTTCGGCGGCCAGATCAGCCGGCACCGAACGGCCGTAGCGAGGAAAGGACAAGCCCGCCACCGACTTGCGGGCGCTTTCGAACGCGGCCCGCAGCCCGTGGCTCAGCGTCCGCTTGCCCGCGCCGTCGACGCCCTCGATCGCGATCAGCAGTCCCGGCACAGCCGTGAACTTACGTCACCGCGCCGAAACTGCGGTGAGATCGCATATTTCGGCGCATTCGCGATCTGTGAGCAGTTTCGCGGTCAGAGATGGGCATCGAGATCAGTCCAGAGCAGCGATGGCAGCCTTGAGGTCGGGCATCGTCTCCTTGAGAAGCTCGAGACTCTTCCAGCCTTCCTCGGGCGAAAGACCTCCGAGCAGCGGCTGGAACGGAAACGACGACCGGTCCGGCATCGCGGGCACCTTCGCCAGCAGCTCACCGGGTGTCCACGGCGCGAACAACCCGGCCTGCCGCAGCATCGCGGGATCGGTGAGGCCCTTGAACGGGGACGTCGACGAATCACCTTCCTCTTCAGCCCATTTCGCGTACTCGGTGATCACGTGGATCGCGTGGCGTTCGATGGCCGCCCAGCCCTGGTCCTTGTCCTCGCACAGATGAATGGAGATCGGTGTGGGCCCGGCCCGAAAGTACCTGCCCGGTGCCTGGTCGCGGGCGCGGCACTCCTCCAGATACAGATCGACAAGGTCCGACGATATCGGAGCGAAGCCCAGACCGAAGCGTGCCGCGCGCCTCGCGGACGCAGGCACTCCCCCGCCGACCATGACGATGTCCTCGGGTCGCTGGATCGGCAGCGGCCGGACGTAGACCGGACGGCCGTCGGCCTCGAACCTCTCGCCGCGCAGCGCCCCAAGGATGATCTCGATGCCCGAATCCATCGCTTTGGCACGGTCTTTTCGCGACTTGCCGAACATCGCGAATTCGGACGGGACGTAGCCGGCGCCGAGGATCACAGTCAGCCGGCCGCTCGAGATGATGTCGGTCACGGCGATCTGCTCGGCGAGCATCACCGGATCGTGCAGCGGTAGCAGGACGGCACCGAGGCGAAAGCGCACATTCGTGGTCACCGCCGCCATCGCGGCAGCGAGCGTGAACGGCTGCGGCAGGTAGCCGTCGTCGGAGCCGTGATGCTCCATCAGGTTGATGACGTCGACACCGATGTCGTCGGCGAATCCCGCCATCCCGATCGCCGTGCGGTACAACTCGTCGGCCGGCGTCGCCCATTCGGGCGCCCGCATGTCGAACATCAGCGTCGTCTGGACGTTTCGCATGTCCTGAGACGCTAGATGACGAGCCGCGCGTCAGTCCCGGTGACTGACGATGTTGATGACATTGCCGTCGGGCGCCCGGACGAAGAACCGGGTCGGGCCCCAGGCTTCCGTCGTCAGCGGATGAACGATCTCATAGCCGAGCCTTTGCGCTTCTTCGTACGCGGCGTCGATGTCGTCGGTGGCCACGGACATCACCGATTCTTCCGGCGCGGTCGCGTCGTGGGTGACCAGTTGCACGGCGGCCCGGCCGTCGGGTGATGTATAGCGCGCCACCCAGCCCAGGTTGAACTGTTCGGTGCTCAGTCCGAGGAAGCCGGCGTAGAAGGCGCTGGCCGCGGCCAGATCAGGCACCTGCAGATTGGTGAATACGCGTGTCGCTTGCATGTGACTTCTGCACCCCCGCCCGAGCCGATCAGTAGCGGTAGTGGTCCGGCTTGTAGGGGCCCTCGACGTCGACGCCGATGTACTCCGCCTGCTCCTTGGTGAGCCTGGTCAGCATGCCACCGAGTGCTTCCACGTGGATGCGTGCCACCTTCTCGTCGAGATGCTTGGCCAGCCGGTACACCTCGTTGTCGTACTCGTCGTTCTTGGTCCACAGCTCGATCTGCGCGATCACCTGGTTGGAGAAGCTGTTGCTCATCACGAACGACGGGTGCCCGGTGGCGTTGCCGAGGTTCAACAGCCGGCCCTCGCTCAGCACGATGATGGAATGCCCGTCGCCGAACACGAATTCGTCGACCTGCGGCTTGATATTGATCCGGCGGACATCCGAAGCCCGCTCCAGAGCGGCGATCTGGATCTCGTCGTCGAAGTGGCCGATGTTGCCGAGGATCGCTTTGTCCTTCATCGCGCGCATGTGCTCGAGCGTGATGATGTCCCTGTTCCCGGTCGCGGTGATGACGATGTCCGCGTCGCCGATCGCCTCTTCGACGGTCTTGACGTCGAAGCCCTCCATCAGGGCCTGCAGCGCGTTGATCGGGTCGACCTCGGTGACGGTCACCCGCGCGCCCTGGCCCTTCAGCGACTCCGCGCAGCCCTTGCCGACGTCGCCGTACCCACAGATCAGCACGGCCTTGCCGCCGATCAGCACGTCGGTGCCGCGGTTGATGCCGTCTATCAGCGAGTGCCGGGTGCCGTACTTGTTGTCGAACTTGGACTTGGTCACCGAGTCGTTGACGTTGATCGCGGGGAACGAGAGCTCACCGGCGGCGGCGAACTGGTACAGCCGCAGCACACCGGTGGTGGTCTCCTCGGTGACGCCCTGCACCGATTCGGCGATGGTCGTCCACTTGTTCTTGTCCGTCTCGAACCTTTCCCGCAGCACGGACAGGAAGACCTTCCACTCGGTCGGGTCGTCGTCCTCGGCGGGCGGCACCACGCCGGCCTTCTCGAACTGAGCCCCGCGCAGCACCATCATCGTGGCGTCGCCGCCGTCGTCGAGGATCATGTTCGCGGGCGCGTCAGGCCAGGTCAGCATCTGCTCGGCGGCCCACCAGTACTCCTCGAGCGTCTCGCCCTTCCACGCGAACACCGGGACGCCCTTCGGCTCCTCCGGAGTGCCGTGCGGGCCGACGACGACAGCCGCGGCGGCGTGGTCCTGGGTGGAGAAGATGTTGCACGACGCCCACCGCACCTCGGCACCCAGCGACACCAGCGTCTCGATCAGCACCGCGGTCTGCACGGTCATGTGCAGGGAGCCGGAGACACGCGCACCCTTGAGCGGTTGCACGTCGTGGTATTCGCGGCGCAGCGACATCAGGCCAGGCATCTCGTGTTCGGCCAGCCGGATCTCCTTGCGGCCGAACTCGGCCAGCGACAAATCGGCCACCTTGAAGTCGATGCCGTTGCGGACATCGGCCGTCAGCCGGTTCTCTGTGGTCGTCATCTGCTTTTCCTGTCTGCGCGCACGCGAATTACTTAGTTTGTTTAATGTTAGCCAGAGGGGGCGCCCCGCCCTAATTCTGTTCGATCACACCGTAGCGCTCGACGTAGGGCGTCAGGAGCCTGGCTAGGTCGGCGGCGATGTCGTAATCGGCCTCGCGCGGCATCGACACGTAGCTCATCGCCAGCCGCACGATCGCTCGCGCAAGAACTGCCGCGTCCTCGGGCGAGTGCTTCACCCAACTCTCGGCGAACGACTTGGTCAGCCGCTGCGAGCAGTGGATTATCACCGGCCCGCTGTCCAGCGTGATCAGCTGCAAAAGGTCCGGCTTGGCTTCTCCGTTCAACAGCGAGATCACCAGCGGATCGGCCGCCGACTCGTCGAGGAACTCCCGAAACCCTTGCAGGAAGGCCGAATTGATGTCACCGACGTTCAACCTGATCGCGTCGTCGACGACGTCGACGAGCCGGTCGGCCAGCCGCAGCGCATAGCCCTGAGCAAGCCCCTGCCTGGACCCGAACTCGTTGTAGATCGTCTGGCGGCTGACGCCCGCCGCGCGCGCGACGTCGGCGAGTGTGATCGCTGACCAGTCCCGGATTCGCAACAGATCCCGCATGCCGTCGAGGATCGAGTCGCGGAGCAGTGCTCGCGAAGCCTCGGCGTACGGGACCCGCTGCTTAGGTTCCACAAGGGCAAACCTACTTCTTCCCGTGGCTCCGCTCGCCCTACTTCTTCCCGTCGCTTCGCTCGCCCAGGCGGTATCGGTCACGCCCGGGCGACCTCCACCATCACGAAATCCGCCTTGGCCGCACCGCAGTCCGGGCAGCTCCAGTCGTCGGGGATGTCGTCCCAGCGAGTGCCCGCAGTGATGCCGTCCTCGGGCCAGCCCAGCGCCTCGTCGTACTCGAAGCCGCACTGGACGCATTGATACAGCTTGTAGCCGGGGTCCGTCATCGCGTTAATCCCATCTGAGTTGATCCCATCTGTTGGAAGTCGTGCTTTTCGATCACCGCGCAGTCCGGGCAGGCCCAGTCCTCGGGGATGGCATCCCACCCGGTGCCGGCCGGAAATCCTTCCCGCGGAGCACCTGAGTTCTCGTCGTAGGTGTAGCCGCAGCCCGGGCATTCGTAAGCGCTCATGCGGCAACTCCATACTCGGCCAGCAGCCTCTCGCGCTTTCGCGGATGGAGGTTCGCCCTGGTGATGTCGCCGTCGTAGTGCGCCAGTACCCGGGGATCCATCACCCGGCGCCACACGGGGGGTACCAGCGTGAGCAGGATCATGCTCGAGTAGCCGCTGGGCAGGTTCGGCGCGCCGTCAAAGCTGCGCAGCGTCTGGTAGCGACG
>JAVHWG010000566.1:0-9152 GCA_032159965.1 Mycobacterium sp. | reverse complement strand
CCGAGGCCCCGGCCTTCCTCGTCGTGTCGATCCTGGCGATCTGGTTGACGTACCTGGGAATCGGGTCGATCACGTTATGGGCGTTCCGTTTCGCGTGGACGCAGTTCGGAGCATTGGGCGCACTGCTGAGCCGCGGGCTGCCGCTGCTGATGATCACAGTGCTGGTGTTCTTCACGGCTGACCTGTGGCAGCTGACGGCTCGATTGACTCGGGAAAGACTGTGGTGGACGGTCGGTTTCCTGTCACTGGTGGCGGTCGCGTTCGCAATCGCCACGATTCAGGACGAGGTGCGCTTGCTCCGCGAAGACCGCGCGTCGCCCACACCTGCCGCAGAGTTGCTCAGGGCGACACCACTCGAGGAGCACGCCGGCAAACCCGTCGCGCCGACCGCACTGTCCGGACCGGAAAAGGTGAACGTCGTTGCGGTGATGCTGGTTTCGCAGGCGATTCAGGTGGTGTTGTTCACTGCGGGAATCTTCGCTTTCTTCCTCATCCTGGGCATCATCGCGGTACCCGACGATGTCGCGGTGATGTGGTCGCAGGAGACGACCTGCCCGGGCAGCGCCAGTCCGCCCTGCGCCGGAACGTGGTTCGGCGTCAGCACACCACTACCCCAGACGTTGGTGCAGACCTCGCTGTTCGTCGCGGTGTTGTCGGGGCTGTATTTCACCGTCAACACCAGTGTCGACCCGCTGTACCGGAAGAGGTTCTTCGAGCCGCTGATCGCCGATCTGGCGGTCAGCCTCGCCGGCCGCGACGTCTACCGATCGCTCGAGACGTCGCGGCAATGACGCGACCCCAGACCAGGCTTACAGGTACTGACCGAGGTTGGACTCGGTGTCGATGGCACGCGACGCGCTGGACGACTTGCCGGTGACGAGCGTGCGGATGTAGACGATGCGCTCGCCCTTCTTGCCCGAGATCCGCGCCCAGTCATCAGGATTGGTGGTGTTGGGCAGATCCTCGTTCTCGGCGAACTCGTCGACGATCGAGTCGAGCAGGTGCTGAATACGCAGACCCCGTGAACCCGTTTCCAGCACGGACTTGATCGCGTACTTCTTGGCGCGGTCGACCACGTTCTGGATCATCGCCCCGGAGTTGAAGTCCTTGAAATACATGACTTCTTTGTCGCCGTTGGCGTAGGTGACTTCCAGGAACCGGTTGTCGTCGATCTCGGCGTACATCCGGTCCACGACCTTCACGATCATCGCCTGGATGCATGCCGTGCGGTCGCCGCCGAACTCGGCGAGATCGTCGGAGTTGACCGGCAGATTCTCGGTGAGGTACTTGCTGAAGATGTCCTGGGCCGCCTCCGCGTCGGGGCGCTCGATCTTGATCTTGACGTCCAGCCGGCCCGGCCGAAGGATCGCCGGGTCGATCATGTCCTCGCGATTGGATGCGCCGATGACGATGACGTTCTCGAGGCCCTCGACGCCGTCGATCTCTGACAGCAACTGCGGAACGACGGTGGTCTCCACGTCCGAGCTCACACCCGTGCCGCGAGTGCGGAAGATCGAGTCCATCTCGTCGAAGAAGACGATCACCGGCGTGCCCTCGGAGGCCTTCTCCCGTGCCCGCTGGAAGATCAGCCGGATGTGCCGCTCGGTTTCACCGACGAATTTGTTGAGCAGCTCGGGACCCTTGATGTTGAGGAAGTAGGACTTCGCCTCGCGAGCATCGTCGCCGCGGACCTCGGCCATCTTCTTCGCCAGCGAATTGGCGACGGCCTTGGCGATCAGCGTCTTGCCGCACCCGGGTGGGCCGTACAGCAGCACGCCTTTGGGCGGGCGCAACGAATATTCGCGGTACAGCTCCTTGTGCAGGAACGGCAGCTCCACGGCGTCCCGGATCTGCTCGATCTGCCGAGTCAGCCCGCCGATGTCCCCATAACTGACGTCGGGCACCTCCTCCAGCACCAAATCCTCGACCTCAGCCTTGGGGATTCGTTCGAACGCGTAGCCGGCCTTGGTGTCCACCAGCAGCGAATCACCGGGGCGCAATCTACGCGGCTGATCCAGGTCGTCCAGCGCCTCGGCGACGTCGGCCGCCATGTCCTCCATTGCGACCAGCGGCTCGGCCAGCCACACGATGCGCTCTTCGTCGGCATGCCCGACAACCAGGGCCCGGTGGCCGTCCGAGAGGATCTCGCGCAGTGTGCTGATTTCGCCGACGGCCTCGTAGTTGCCGGCTTCCACCACCGTGAGCGCCTCGTTCAGGCGGACGGTCTGGCCCTTCTTGAGCGTTTGCAGGTCGATGTTGGGCGAGCATGTGAGGCGCATCTTGCGCCCGGAGGTGAAGACGTCGACCGTCTCGTCTTCCTGGACCCCGAGCAAAACTCCGTAGCCGCTGGGCGGCTGGCCGAGCCGATCGACCTCTTCGCGCAGCGCCAACAGCTGCTGGCGAGCCTCTTTCAGCGTCTCCATCAATTTCGCGTTGCGCGCGGCAAGCGAATCGATTCGCGCCTCGAGCTGGTGAACATCGCGGGTGTTGCGCAGACCGCCCTGAGCGCTCAGCGTCACTTCCAGTTGGTCCCGCAGGGCGGCGGCCTCACGGCGCAACTCTTCGAGCTCGGCAGCATCGTCGCTGGACATCGACTGTTCGAAGTCCGGTGAAGGACCCCCCGTACGATCTGACTCGCTCATGTTGCGCTCCTCTCCCGCACCGGAAGTTGGTGCGGTGGATACTCCAACGCTACCGGCGAATGCCCATTCGTGTGCGGTCTGAAAACTTGGCGCGCCGCCTGAACTGCTAGCGTTACGTTTCAGTCGTGTGGAACGAAAGGCTTTTTGTGAACCTCAAATCCCTAACCACTGGTGTCGCAGCGGCCACTCTGGTCGGCGCCGCGGCGCTCGGTGTGACCTCCATTTCATCTGTCCCTGCAACCACGTCGCCGGCGATCACGCCCGTGGTTTTCGGCGCTCCGCTCCCGCTCGACGTTGACCCGTCGCTGACCGGTGAGTTCACCGGCATCCTCAATCAGCTCGCCAACACCGGCAAGGTCAGCGACAAGGGCAACCTCATCCAGGGCGGCATCGGCCTCGGCACGGGCATAGAGGCTGACCGACAGCTCAAGAAGGCCCAACAGAAGGGCCAGCTACCGTTGTCGTTCAGCCTGACGCCGCCGAATGTCAATGGCGACCAGGCGACGACCATGGTCACCGCCACCGCGCCGACGGGCAAATCCGTCAACCAGCCGATGACGTTCGTCAACGAGGACGGATGGAAGCTTTCGAAGACGTCGGCTCTGGCGATCGTCTCCGCCGTAATGGGTTGACCCACCGAGGTCCAGAGGAGCCGGAGTCTGCATCGTCACCGAAGCCGGACATCGAGGCTTCCGCGGAGCCGGAACCGTCAGACGAAACTGAATCTGAGGCGTCTTCGCCTCCGGAGCAGGTTTCAGTCCCTGCCGACTCGCGAAGGCGGCTCGTCTTGGTCGTCGGCGCGGTTGTCGGGGTCGTGGTGTTGGTGGTCGGCGGCTTCCTGATTGTTGGCGGCGGCGACAGCCAGACTGCGGCCCCCTCCTCGTCGGCGCCCACCACCACCCTGGCCCCTGCGGCACCCGCACCGGCGTCCGATTCACTGCCGGCACCCGAAGCGTTGACCGACGTGCTCTACAGAATTGCCGACCCCGCCGTCCCGGGCGATGCGAAGCTCGGGCTCGTCGAAGCCGCGGCGCCCGAATATGCGGCGAAGTTCGATCAGTTCAGTAAGGCGCTGCAGGACAACGGTTTCCTGCCGATCGATGTGACCGCCGTCAACCTGGGGTGGGCGTCATACCCGCCGGGCAACGTGACCGCGGACGTGAGCATTCACAGCCAAGATCAGTCGCAGGCCAATGGCTTCACGTTCCCGATGGAGTTCAAGCCCGTGCCCGAAGGTCGCTGGCAGCTGTCGCGCACGACCGCGGACATCCTGTTGCAATTCGCACAGAACCCGGCCACGCCGAGTCCTCCACCTTCTGCCAGCCCTCCTGCCCCTCCCACTCCCACTCCTTGAACATGTGGATCGGGTGGGTCGAATTCGACCTCCTGCTCGGCGACGTGCATTCGCTGAAGGACAAGCGTTCGGTGGTACGGCCATTGGTGGCGGAGCTGCGACGGCGGTTCAGCGTGTCGGCGGCCGAAACCGGCGCGCTCGACCTGCACCGGCGCGCCAGCGTCGGCGTGGCGGCGACGGCGGCAGACCGTGCCCATCTGGTCGAGGTGCTGGACGCGGCCGAGCGGCTGGTGGCCGCCCGGCCCGAGGTGTCCCTGTTGTCCGCACACCGCGGCCTGCAACGAAGCGACGACTCCTGACCTACACGCGGCGTTTGCGGCGTGATGCAGATGGCGGCGCAACGGTGTCGGGTGCGAGGCGGCGGGCACTGATCAAAAACGCCGTGTGGCCGCGCATCCGGTGCTCCGGCCGCACCGCCAGGCCGACGACGTCCCAGAACCGTTGCAGCGTCTCCCACGATCGCGGCTCGGTCCAGCACTGCTGCTCCCGTAGCGCCTCCACGGTCCGGGATAGCTGTGTGACAGTTGCGACATAAATGATCAGCACCCCGCCGGGCACCAGGGCCCCGGCCACCGCGCCCAGGATCTCCCACGGTGCCAGCATGTCGAGCACGGCGCGATCTACCTGATCCCCTGCGAACTCCGCAACGTCGGCGATGACCAGTTCCCAGTTCGGCGGCCGCTCGCCGAAGAACGTCACGACGTTGCGCTCCGCGTGCTGGGCGTGATCGGCGCGCACGTCGAACGAGATCACCCTTCCGGACGGTCCGACCGCCCGCAGCAGCGAGCAGGTCATCGCTCCCGAGCCCGCGCCCGCCTCGAGGACCCGCGCGCCGGGGAAGATGTCGCCCTCGTGCACGATCTGCGCGGCATCCTTCGGGTAGATCACCTGGGCGCCGCGCGGCATCGACATCACGTAGTCGACCAGCAGCGGCCGCAGCACCAGGAACTGGTCGCCGTTGGTGGACTTCACCACGCTGCCCTCGGCCTGTCCGAGGACGGCGTCGTGGGACACGTAGCCGCGGTGGGTGTGGAATTCCGCGCCCGGTGTCAGCAGCATCGTGTAGTGACGGCCCTTGGGATCGGTCAGCTGAACCCGATCGCCCACATCGAAGGGACCTGTACGACGCACGCGTTCACACTGCCAGCAGACGCGCCGCGCGACGTTCCCGGGGTTGTCGGCGGCCAAACCTAGTCTGCTGGCATGGACCTGCCGATCACGCCGCGTCGGCCCGCCTTGTCGCCGTCCCGGGCCGCCGATTTCAAGCAGTGTCCGCTGCTCTACCGGTTCCGCGCGATCGACAGGCTGCCGGAGCCCACCTCGACCGCCCAGTTGCGCGGTTCCCTCGTGCACGCGGCGCTTGAGGAACTGTATGGACTGCCAGCGCCGGAGCGGATACCGGAGACAGCGCATTCCCTCGTGGGCCCGGCCTGGGATCGTGTGCTCGCCGCGGAGCCGGACCTGGCCGAGACCGTCACCCTGGAGCAGCGGGCAGTCCTGCTCCAGGAAGCACGGGCGCTGCTGTCGGGCTACTACCGCCTCGAGGACCCCACGAGGTTCGACCCGGAATGCTGCGAGCAGCGTGTCGAGGTCGAGTTGGCCGACGGCACCTTGCTGCGCGGCTTCATCGACCGCATCGACGTGGCCGCCACCGGCGAAATGCGCGTCGTCGACTACAAGACGGGCAAGGCACCGCCGGAAGCGCGCTCGCTGGCGGAGTTCAAGGCGATGTTCCAGATGAAGTTCTACGCGGTGGCGTTGCTGCGGTCGCGCGGCGTGCTGGCCACACGCCTGCGTCTGGTCTATCTCGCCGACGGGACGATCCTTGACTACTCCCCCGATCTCGATGAGCTCCTGCGGTTCGAGAAGACCCTGATGGCGATCTGGCGGGCAATCCAGTCCGCCGGTGCCACCGGCGATTTCCGGCCCAGCCCATCGCGGTTGTGTGACTGGTGTGCGCACCACTCGCGTTGCCCCGCGTTCGGCGGAACGCCCCCGCCGTACCCAGGATGGCCCGAGACGCTTCGCGAGGGCGGTGAAGACACCGTGCTGCATGCCGGGGCGAGCGAAGCGACGGGCGATGAAGCGTCAGAATCAGCCGCGTGACCCAGTACTACTATCGGCGCCTCGACGCTGACCGGTTCGAACCGTCAGACATCGTTCGGAGTAACTGGGATCCGGCGATCCAGCACGGCTCCCCTCCGATGGCGTTGCTCTCGAAGGCGGCCGTCGACCTGCTGGGTGACTCGCCGATGCGCGTCGGCCGTCTGACATTGGATATCCTCGGGCCCATTCCGGTTGCGCCGGTTCAGGTTCGGTCGCGGATCGAGCGGCCGGGACGCCGAATCTCGCTGTTGGTCGCCGAGATGACGCTGCCGGGTGATGACCGGGCACTCGCCCGGGTGACCGCATGGGCATTGGCCACCAGCGACACCAGCGACGTTGCCGCCGACCGGTTTGCGCCGCTCGTGGAAGGACCGGCGCGCCCGCTGCCGCCCGACTGGTACGGCCAGACCGGATTCCTGGGAAGTGTCCAGTGGCGGCCACAACCCGACGACGCCTCGGGCGCAAGAGTTTTCTGGCTCAGCCCGCAAGGCCGCCTCATCGACGGCGAGGACACCACGGCCCTGGAAAAACTGGCTCTTGCCGTCGACTGTGTGAATGGTGTCGGCGCGACGCTGGACTTCAAGCGCTTCACGCATATGAACACCGACACCGTCCTGCACATGCATCGACTGCCTGTCGGCGGCGATTTCGCAATCCGGTCGCTCGCGTCGATCGGACCCGACGGCATCGGTGCCAACAGCGCCGAGATCTTCGACCGCTCAGGCTTTATCGCTACGTGCGCGCAGACGGTTTTCGTCCAACGCATCGGTTGACGCACCCCGGGGGGGGCTAAATATTTGCTTGCATCTATATAGATCCTTTGCAATATTAGGTCCATGGACGTTTTCGAAGCTGTGGCGGAGCCCAGCCGGCGTGCTCTGCTCGACGCACTCGCCGACGGTGAACAGACCGCAGGCGAACTGGTCGCCACGCTGCCCGCGCTCACCCAGCCGTCGGTGTCGCGCCATCTACGCGTGCTGCGGGAAGTCGGCCTCGTCGAGGTGCGGCCCGACGCTCAGCGCCGCATCTATGCCCTGCGCGCAGACGGACTCGTGCGGATCGACGACTGGATCAGCAGATATCGCCACTACTGGAGCGATCACCTCGACGCACTGGAACAGCACCTCGAACGGCGCTCCCGGTGAGCGCGCGCGCCGGCCGGCTCACGGTCGAGGGTGACCGTGCGGTGCTGGAGTTCGAGCGGCGGCTACCCCACCCGGTCGAGGCGGTCTGGGCGGCGATCACCGATCCGGACGAGCGCACACAGTGGATGGGCGAGACGATCATCGACGCGCGCACCGGCGGCACCATCGAGATGGTGCCCACCGAACCGCCGCTACCACCGGACAAGAAGCGAATGACCGGTCGCATCCTGGTGTGGGATCCGCCCCACGTCTTCGAACACGAGTGGCGCCAGCCGATCGTCGAGGACAGCGTGGTCCGCTACGAACTCGAGCGCGACGGGGACGGCACCGTGCTGCGCTTCAGCCACCGCGGGCTCGGGATCCGCAACGCCAATGGCTTCCTGCCGGGCACCCATGCCTTCCTCGACCGTCTGGAGGCCCAGCTGGCGGGCCAGCCGCTACCCGCCTGGGCGGATCGGTATCAGGAGATTGCGCAGGCACGACAGATGGAGTCGAATTAATATGGTGGACAATAACTTTGATGACGCGCACCCGCACGTCGTGGTGGCCTACCATTCACGTTTCGGCCACACCGCCAAACTTGCTGACGCCGTCGCAGCGGGCGCGCGCAACACGGGGGCCAGCGTGACCTCGATCCGCCTGGATTCGATGACCGACGAGGACTGGGCCACGCTGGATCGTGCGGACGCGATCATCTTCGGAACCCCTACCTACATGGGCAATGTGTCCGCGGGTTTTCAGGCCTTCGCCGAACAGACGGGCCGTCGCTGCATGGAGGGCACGTGGCGAGACAAAGTGGCGTCGGGCTTCACTAACTCCGGGGCCAAGAGCGGCGACAAGTTGCACACGCTCGCGTCATTGTCGGTATTCGCCGCGCAGCATCACATGCACTGGATCAGCCTGGGCCTGAGCGCGGGCTGGAACAGCGCCGCCGGCAGCGAGCACGATCTCAATCGGCTCGGATTCTGGCTGGGCGCCGCGGCGCAGACCGATGTCGACGCCGATCCCGACGGGCTGCATCCTTCCGATGTGCTGACCTGTGAGCACCTCGGCCGCGCGTCGCCACCGTCGCCGGTCAATTCGTTGCCGGGAAGCTGGCTAACGCAGAGGTTTCAGCCCCTGCAACATCGTCGGGACGAGTTCGCTGACTGTCGGATGAATGTGCATCGTGCGTGAGATCGCGGTGTAGGGCTCCTTGGCGGACATGATGTCGAGGATCGCGTGCACCACCTCGTCGCCGCCGACGCCGAGAATCGCGGCACCAAGGATCTCATGCGTCACGGCATCCACCACGACCTTCATGAATCCTTGCGTCTCACCCTTTTCCACGGCCCGACCGACCTGTGTCATCGGCCGGAAGCCCACCAGCGCGCTGCGCCCCGAGTCGCGGACCTGCGTCTCCGTCTGGCCTGCGCGACCGAGCGGAGGGTCGATGTACAGCGCGTAAGTCGGCACCCGGTCGCTGACCCGCCGCGGGTCGTCGTCCAGCAGGTTCGCCGCCACGATTTCGAAGTCGTTGTACGAGGTGTGGGTGAACGCGCCCCTGCCATTGCAATCGCCCATCGCCCAGATGTGTTCGACGTTCGTGCGGAGCTGGTCGTCGACCGTGATGTAGCCCCGGGCGTCGGTCGTCACGCCTGCCCGGTCCAGCGCGAGATCGTCGGTGTTGGGCTGTCGGCCGACTGCTATCAACAGGTGTGAACCGACGACGGCGTCGGCTCCGGTGCGCGGGGTCACCGCGACGCCGTGGCCGTGTCTGGCGACCCGAAGGTCATCGGCGCCCAGCTCGATGGCGATGCCCTCGGCCTCCAAGATGGCCTTAATCGCCTCCGAGACATCGGGATCCTCACGCGCGGTCAGCCGAGAGCCGCGCTCCAACACCGTCACGTCCGCACCGAACCGACG
>JAVHWG010000559.1:0-16110 GCA_032159965.1 Mycobacterium sp. | reverse complement strand
TTGGGTCTTGACCGCTTTCTCGGCGTTCTGTCGTGCGTCGGCGTCGAACTCCTCGCGGCTGCTGCCCTGCTCGCTGAGCAGCTCGGCGAACCGGTCCTCGTCGTGGTCGAGGCCGTGCAGCGCGTTGTGCACGGCCTCGTCGACCTGGCCCTGCACGATCGCCTCGGGCAGCGGCACGTCAACCTGGCCGAGGAGCGTCTCGAGCGCGGCGTCGCGGATCTTCTCGGCCTGCTGCACCGCCTTGAGCCTGCGCACCTGGTCCTTAAGGCTGGCCTTCAGCTCGTCGACCGTGTCGAATTCGCTTGCGAGCTGGGCGAATTCGTCGTCCAGCTCGGGCAGTTCGCGTTGCTTCACAGACTGCACTGTGACCGTCACCTGGGCGTCGGCACCGGCGTGCTCCCCTGCCGCGAGGGTGCTGGGGAAGACGCGGGTCTCCCCCGCCGCCAAGCCGATGATCGCCTCGTCGAGCCCCTCGACCAGCTGGCCGGAACCGACCTGATGGGTCAGGCCCTCGGTGGCCGCCTCGGGCACCGGTTCGCCGTCGATGGTGGCGGACAGGTCGAGGGCGACGACGTCGCCGTCTTGGGCGGCACGCTCGACGTCGGTGATCGACGCGAACCGCCCTCGCAGCGCCTCCAACTCGCCGTCGACATCCTCGTCGGTCACCTCGATGGCGTCGACGGTGATCTCCAGGGCGGTCAGGTCCGGCAGCTCGATTTTCGGCCGGACGTCCACCTCGGCGGTGAACACGAGTTCCTCGCCGTCTTCGATTTTCGTGATCTCGATCTCAGGCTGGCCGATCGGCTGCACATCAGAGGTGGTCACAGCCTCCGAATAGCGGCCGGGCAACACGTCGTTGACGACCTGTTCCAGCACCGCACCGCGCCCGATGCGGGCTTCCAGCAGCTTCGCGGGCGCCTTGCCGGGCCGGAAGCCGGGCAGCCGCACCTGACGCGCAAGCTCCTTGTAGGCACGATCGAAGTCGGGTTTCAACTCGGAGAACGGCACCTCCACGTTGATCTTGACCCGGGTCGGGCTCAGCTGCTCGACGGTGCTTTTCACGTCTGTTCGGCTCCTCAATCGGTGTCGCGCGCGTACGCACGGCGGGTCGGTCACGTTCGGTCGGGGTGACAGGATTTGAACCTGCGGCCTTCCGCTCCCAAAGCGGATGCGCTACCAAGCTGCGCTACACCCCGTCTGCGTGTAACCAGGCGATCCTACGGCCCGCTTGGCTTGACGCGCGAAGGCACCGTAAAGTGCCTTCTTGCTGTTCATGCGGGCGTAGCTCAGTGGTAGAGCCCTAGTCTTCCAAACTAGCTACGCGGGTTCGATTCCCGTCGCCCGCTCCACAGGTACCAGCGCAAAGCCCGTCGAACATCGGTTCGTCGGGCCGCTCGGTCGCCTATTCGGCCCCGGCGCACCTCTCACCCACGCCCGCTGCTTTGGCGACAGGACGTATTCGCTCTCGCTGGCGCCGCCGTCGCCTCTTGTTCCAAAACCCGTACGCCCCGTAGAGCGCGGCAGCAACACCGCAAAGGACAACGAGCCACAGCGGATCGTTCCTGGGAGCCGCGTACGCCAATCACTGCACTACCTCCGTGCCAACTGGACCGTGCCGCAAACCAATCGGCTGAGCTACTCGTACTCCGTCGACACCACGGTTCTTCGACGGACAGGACGCAGAGACGCGCCGCGACAGGCTCGGTGTAGCAAATTCATAGCCGGCCCCGCAACAGGGGTTCGAGCAGCGCCAGCTCCGACAGGCTCACCCACGACGGGTTGGCCTGCTGCGGTGACCTGAACACCTCCATCGACCGCAGACCCGGCACCGCGGACAGTTCGTCAACCGTGAGCGGCTCGGCGAACAGCGAGATCTGCACCGACACGTGCAACTGCCCGTCCTCCTCTGACACGTCCCCGGCGATCCGGCCCGCCCCCCAGATGCCTCGCTGCGGGTGCGCCGACACCCAGAACAAGACACGGTGATCCGGGCGGATGAGCGTCGAACGGTAGTTGTTGGCCACGCACCAGACCTGTTTGGCCTCGCCCGCTGCGCGCATGGGTTCCACCGGAGTCTTACGCGGATTGCACTTGATCACCCACGCCCCCAGCCCCTCAGGGGTCACACTGTGTTGCGGTGGCATGAGCCAGTCACCCGATGCTTCTACGAATCGTCTCGGCGACGAGGGCGGGGTCGTCGATCATCGGCACGTGCCCCACGCCTGGCAGTACCTCGAACCTCGCCTGCGGCAGTCGTTCTCGCGCGAGGGCTCCGTTGACGTCGACCGGGAACACCTTGTCCCGTTCGCCCCATGCCAACGTCACCGGGCACGGCAGCGGATCGAGGGGAGCGACGGCTTCCTGGCTGCCGAGCAGGTCGGCCGCCACCGCGCAGCCTAGTACGTCGTCGATCGCGCCGACGGCCTGCATGGGAGTGCCGATCCCCGCGAAACGCGATGTCGCGGAACGCAAGCCGCCGTGCGAGACCCGACCGCAGGGTGACCGATGACAGCAGGCGCGGGATGCGACTCATCGTGACCGTGCGCCGGACGCGACCTGTCGCCGCTGTGTGCGAGCGTTGGCCCGGCGTCCAGAGGCCCGCCGGCGACAGCGCGCACACAGTCGCCGCCCGCCCTGGGCGCGCGAGTTCGACGCGAAACGGCCGAGCTGATGCGCGCCTTCGGCACTCGGGCGATCGACAGCGGAATGGTGACTGTGTTTCCGGCGTCGGAGGCCGAGGCTGCGCAGATCATCAGGAAGACACTGGAGTCGAGGGGACTCACCGGGCAGGCGCTGGCCGACGACACCAGGTGTCTGGTGGAGCAGCTGTTCCATCAGCAGGGAAAGACCATCAACGGCCTGTACGACCCGATCATGAAGATGATCTTCCTCCGTGGCAGCACCCGTGCCGAGGGCGCCGTGTCGGTGCTCGTCCATGAGACCACTCACCTCGGTCAGGACGCGTTGAACACCATGATGATGGGCCCGTTTCACAGCGAGATGGAGGCGCTCAAAGCCCAGTTCCTCAACTTGCTCCCGTACGACAAGATTCCGCCGGACTACCTCTGGTCGCTCAGATCGACTGACTAAGATCTCGAGAAGTTCGTCTGCGAGTCCTACGAGGTGCCGGCCACAGCGCTCGACACGAATTCGTTGGCTGAGGGCATCTTCAACAGCCTGTTCCAGGCCGGCGCGCGGCGAAGAAGTAGCTCAGCCGTGGCGCCGCCGACCGACGCGGCCTACGGCCAGAGCAGCGTGTGGGTCCACCGGTCCTCATCGAGGCAGTACTGCAGGCGCACATGCCGGCGGTCTTTATCGGCCTGCCAGAACTCGACCACGCTGGGCGTGAGGACGTACGCCTGCCAGCCGGGCGCGATGAGGCCGGGATCCTCGGCGAGTCGGCGTTCGGCGGCGACGACGGCGCGGGCGCAGGTTTCGACGTCCGCCAGGGGTTCGCCTTCATGGCTGGCCAGCGCGACGGCACGCGCCCCCGATCCACGGGCGCGAAAATCGGCGGCACTACGCTCGGCCGAGCCCGCCACGACGGAGCCGCGGACTCGGATTTGTCGGCCGACCTGCGGCCAGTAAAAAGTCAGCGCCGCCGCGGGGACCGCTGCCATCTGAATCCCCTTGGCGCTGTTGGCGTTTGTGGCGAACCACCAGCCTTCGTCGTCGAGGTCTTTGAGAATGAGCACCCGGGCATCAGGAAGCCCGGCCTCGTCACAGGTCGACAGCGTCATCGCGTGCGGCTCCGGGACACCGTCCTCCACCGCTTCGCGCAGCCACCGGGTGAACAGCGCGGCCGGATGCTCGGGCGTGACGGCCGGATCGAAGTCACGCATCACCCCGGCGAACACCGGCAGACTACGCAAGAGGTCTCGCACCGCACTGACTGTATCGTCGGCTGCCGCAATCAGACCCGCCTACCGGTTCACCGGATCGGCGGCATCAGGGCACTCACCGGGTAACCTGCTCGCGCGCTCAGGCAGACCTCGGCGTACGGATCGTGGCTAGTCACGGCGACTTGATCGAACGCCTTGCCGGGAGTGCCCAGCACCACCGCCGCGTACTGTCCCGCGACCAGGTCGGCATTGCCGTTGCGCCGCGGGGCAAAAGAGGTCGCGCCGTCGGCGAGCACGATCGACATCGACGTTCGCGATCGGGACAGGTAATCGAGTACCAGGAATCCGTCCGGGCGGGTGATTCGGTGATCGAGGCGCAGCGTCACCGTCGCCATCCCCCGCAGCGGGTACGGACACAACACCCCGGGGGCCGCGGGAGCCACCGCTTCCTCGGTCAGCGTCGCTTGGGTCAAATGCCCCGTCAAATCGAACACATACATCGGGCTGCTCGAGTCGTCCCACAGCACAGGGTGTTTCAGATCGGTGAGCAACGGACGGAAGATGTCTGAAACTCGCCGATTGTTCTGAATAAGCGACGCGACTTCACCCGGCACGAACGTGTCGTAGACCGAGACCGCCCTGGCCGCGGTTCCGAACGCGATATCCCGGCTTGCGGTTTGCATGTACTCACGGATGGGGTTCTGCACCCAGCGCCTTTCGAACGACCACACCGTCACGCCGTAGCTCGCCGCGTAGCCGATCACCACCAGCACGGCGCCGATCCCGAATAATCTGCTCACCCGCGTCCCGCGCGGCGACGCCTGGCCGCACTCGGCGGTGTCGGGGAACAGCCCCTCGACGGCCCGGGCCCGCACGGTGGTCGTGGCCGGATGTCCGATGCAGAGCACAATCGAGAGCACGAGCGGGATCGACAGCTCGGAGTAGTAGTGCAGGTTCCGGGTGAGCCATACGCCGAAGAACCCCCACCGGCCGGCCACGAACAAGATCTCCGCGCCGATCAGGTAGACGCCGAATATCAGCCAGGCCTTGATGGCGGTCCAGCCGTGCCGCCGTACGCCCACCACCATGACCGTCAGCAGTGCGGCCTGGCCGAGCAACGTGACGAGTGGACCGGGCTTGATGTACCCGTAGTAGACGATGTCGGTGGTGATCCAATCCCACGGGCCACCGACCACCGTCGGGCCGATCGAGTGGACCCAGGATTCGCGGACTGCGGTCCAGACGCTGCCGACCGTCGGATTGACAAGGGACCTCACGTAGCCGCCGGTGAGGTAATAGCAGAAGAACGCGACAGCGGGTAACAGATAAATCAGCCATGCGCCCCAGTCGCGCAGCAGCGCCCCCAACCGTGCGCGGAGTGGCCCGGCGTTGAGGTAGAAGCAGGTGAGCAGCACCGGGATGGTCAGCCCGATCACGGCTCTTTCCCAGAACATCAACCCAAGCAACAGACCGAGCGCTCCGATCACCGCGTAGCGGTATCTGCGGGTCACTTCGAACCGCACATGCATGATCGTCAGCACCAGGATGCTCACGTGCGTCGGCAGCACGTGCACCGCGCTGGACAACGACAGCACCGACGGCACCAGCAGCGGCGAGAACGCATAGAGAGCGACCCCGGTCATCGCGAGGCGGCCCGGGCCGACGAGCAATGCGAGCAGATAGCCCATCAACAACGTCGCGGCGCACTGGACCAGTACGCGGCCGGCCACCGTCGCCCCGTTGTCGTACGGAGCAAAATGCGCGATCGCCCAGTAGATCGCGCGTGACCCCGGGCTGAAGTGGTCGTTCAGGCCGAGAGATACATAGTCCCAGTTGAAAGGGTGCTTAGCACCTTCAGCGGTCATGTCGATGTCGTCGAGGTAGAAAAATCCCGCCAACCCCAGTGAACCGGTGACCACGCCTTGAACCACCGCGATCGCGCCGACCACGATCGCGTAGACCGAGGCGCTAGGGTCGTCAGCCGTTGGGTGCGGCGTCCGTTTTTCCGGGGATGCCGCCGAGACGTGGGTTGTCATCACTCCCCCGTCCTCAACAGGACCACCGTCATTCGCGTACCGACTGGATCGCTAGTCGGCCGAAACTCAGGGACGGCGAATGCTGGACTCTAGCTGGATCTAGAGCCGCCCGGGGGTAGATCGACGCTGCTACACGGGGGACTTCGCTGCGTTCTCTGGCAGCTGAGTCAGTGGCCGGCGCCCGACGCCGTCTCGAACCGCGCCGAGGGACCATGGCCCTGGGTCATCACCGTGGTGTACAGCGGCGCTCCCCACGCGTGGAGGCCGGTGACCGTGGGCGTATACGCGGTGTGCACCGCGAGTTCGGCAGGCGAGAGCGTGCTCTTGTCCGGGTCGTAGTCGCACACCGGGTCCCCGATGTCGCACACGCTGATGGTGCGCGCGCCGATTGCCGGGGGCAGGGGTGAGGTGTTGGTACCTGCCAGCGTCGAGTGTTCCTGCGCCACGCCCTTTCCGACGCCGGACACCAGTGCAGCCGAGCCCATGTTGACAGTTGTGTCCACGGGCAGGCGGTCACCGTCGGCGATCAGCAGCGCCGCCGCGACATGCGGATTGTCGGCGAGGTCATAGAGGTTGCGGTGTACCACCATCGCGCCCTGGGAGTACCCCGCCAGCACCACCGAGGTACTCGGGCAGCGTTCGGTGTAACTCTTGATTTGGTCAGCCATGGCATCGGTGCCGTCACCGACGCTGCCGAGGAACTTCAGCCAGCCCCGGATGCTCCCGTCCGCGGGCACCTCGGTGGCTGGGTACTCGACGGCCTCCGCGGTGATCGTCTTGCCGCTCTGAGCAAGCTCGCTGCTCAACTCCTGGTACGACTCATATACGACCTTGCCCATTCCGGCGTAGGCGGACATGTCGGCGCCGGAGCGCTGACCTGACCCGGCCGCGCCTATCCAGTGGAAGTCCGAACACACGGGTGCCGCGCTGGCGGTACCGGTGGCCAGTCCGGCCACTGCCAGCCCTGCCACAACGACGGACGCGCACAAACGAGATATCACAGCGTTCCCCTTCGACCCTCGCAACGGCAACCCCCGTGTCACCACCGCGTTGACCGGTCTATCGCGCAACCAGCTAATAAGCGTTACAGCGGCGGGCGGAGCACCGTGGGCAACGGCCTCGGTGCGATTTCGCGAATAGCCGATAGTCGCGCGCCGCGGACCCCCACACTCAGAACTCGAAACCGGGCGAAGCGAGGGAAATGACAGCCGAATCGGCGGACGCTCCACTCCAGAACGGCGCGACGCCAGAAGACGACGTCCTTACCGCGGTGGTGATCGTGCACGGCATGGGCGAGCAACGGCCGATGGAGACCCTTGATGGCTTCGTGAAGACGGCCCTGCGGCCGCGCGGTTCGACTGGCGAACAGGAGTGGGATTACTACTATTCGCGGCCCGCGGAGATCACCGACTCCTACGAGGCGCGCCGCTACATCGCCCGACATCTGGGCAGCATCAAGGGGCCGGCCGACCCCGTTCAAGGCGACACCGAGATCTACGAATACCATTGGTCGTTCCTGATGACGGGCAACAAGTTCGCCGACGTGATCCCTATGACGATGCGGCTTCTTCTGCGCCGGCCCAGTAACGTCCCCGACCCCTTGCTCGGCATCTGGCGCCTCGTGTGGATGGTGTTTCTGACGATCGTCCTGACCATCCCCGCCCTGTTCGTCCTCGGATACATCCTCGACACGGATGTTCCCCATTGGATCGTCGGACTGATCTTCAGCGCGGTCGTACTGGTCTTCTGGTTCGGCCTGTTCCGCATGCTCGGCAAGCTGCTGGTGAACCGCGTCACCCGGTCCTTCGTCGATGTCGTCCGCTACCTGGACACATCGCCGGAGTCGTACGCCGCACGACGGGCCATTCGAGGAGGCCTGGTCGACCTGCTGCAGGCCCTGCACGACGGCCGGTACTCGCGCATCGTCGTGGTGGCCCACAGCCTGGGCGCATACATCGCCTACGACGCCGTGATGTCGCTGTGGGCGGACACTCACACCTTGCACGCCGCGCCGCCCTCGGATCCGCACACGCCGCTGCCCGTCCGGCTGGCGGCCTTGGGCGCGGTCGAGGACGCCGCCGACCGGCTTACCGCAAACGGTGGGACAGAGAGCGGGGTCGACGAATTCCAGGACCTCCAGTTTGCTCTCTGGCAGGATCTCCGGTGGCAGGGAAACCCTTGGCGGATAACCGATTTCATTACGGTCGGCACTCCGATGGCACTCGCCGACATTTTGGTCACCAGGCCGGGGATGTTCAGCGGCTTCAAGAAGTCCGATCGCACGGACCGACGCGAAGTCCTTGACCAGCTCGTCCGTCGCGGCGCGCTGGTCCGATGTCCGCCGAGGTCCGAGACCCTTGCGGTCGAGAGCACGGGGCCGGTGCCGGCGAGCTTTCGCTGGAGAAGAAGCGGCGCGCGTGAGGTGCTCGGCTCGCAGTCGCCGTTCGCGGTGACCCGGTGGACCAACATCTGGTTTCCGGTGATTCGCGGTCAGATGCGAGGCGACTGGTTTGGCGGTGCACTGCGCCCGCTGTTCGGCCCCGGCATCCGCGACATCGCGGTGCAGGGAAACGTGCCAGAAAGGTTCCTGCGCGGGTCTGCGCACACCGAGTACTTCCGACACCCCGAGAAGGCGCATGACGGCGATGCCGCCTACTACATCCGGGAGGCCCTTGCTCTGCAAACGCACGCGGTCCTCAAGCACGTGTTGGCCGCGCCGGCCCCGGCGGTGCTATCTGAGCCGGCAGACGTCGACGATCGCCCACATCTCGTCGGTGATCCCCTTCATCAGGACGAGGTAGGCGGCCCTTCGCTGTAGTTGGTCCGCCGCAGCGGCGCCGGCCGGGTCGGTTCGAGAGTCGTGGACCACCGAGACTGCCTGCGTGGCGAGTTCGGCGATCCGCTCCACGTGGCGCGCGACGGCGTCGTCAGACACCTTTGACGCGTACTCGCGGAGCTGATCCGACCAAACCTGGTATTCCCTGAGGGGCGGACCGGCGGGGGTGAGCAGGTTCGCGTCCATCATGGTCTTGCGGTCGTTGAGGTAGAAGATGACGTCACGGCCGACAAGACAGTCCGGGTTCGTTCGGACGAGGACGTAGGTCAAAGACAGTGCGCCGGCGAGGATCACAACGGCCCCGACGGCCCACACCCGGGTGGCACGGCGCAGTGATGTTTCCAGCTTGTCGCTCTGGGCGTCGGCGAACGCCGATTCGCCCGGGCTCTGCGCCGCCGCAGCGCGCAACGCTTGGACGTTGCGTTGGACGCGCCGTCGCCGTTGCCTGTCCCACCCGGAGGCGGCGCTGAACATCACCGCCACCGCAAGCCACAACACGCCTTGCCGCAGGTCACCGATCACGAAGTCGAAGACGGCGATGGCGACCCATGCGACGACCGCCACCACACCGAAGACCAGTTGCCGCTTCGCCAGACCCGGTCGGGGCACGGACAGTCGGCTCAGCCGGATCGCCGCACCGAGCACGGCCGGGTCGTCGGGCACATCACCTTGCCGGATCGCGTTGACGACACGATGCCGGTCCTCATTGCTGACACCCTGCAGCACCTCGAGACAGAGGCGGTGTTGCGGCTGCGTTGCCACCGCCCATAGGCCGCCGAGAGCCACGCTCGTGCCGGCCAGCAACCCAACGGGCCACGGCCATGGCAGAGCGTGTAGCAGGCGAGGGGCGGCGAGAGTCGCCACCAGAGCGATCGTGATCGCGAAGAGGCATGTGACAAAGGTCCACCGGATCCACACCGGAGAGGCAAGCAATCGCAGACGCACAGCAGTTCACCCTATTGGCAGCTGCAAGGCGCAACCGTCGGTCAGGGTGCGTCGAGGCCCTGCCGCAGGCTCTCGACGTTGTGCTGCATTGAATTTCGGCGAATCCCCTCCTGCAGGGCCGCGCCGACCATGATCACCGCCACGGCAATCCACAATCCGCCGACACGCACGTCACCGCCAGCGAACCCCAGGGCACTCAACACGAGGAAAAGGCCGGCCAGCACCACAGTGAGCACCAGTCGCCGGTTGGTGCCGGTGCTGCGATTCAGGTAATTCTCGCCGAGCTGGATCGCCACCGCGCGCACCTCCGGGTCGGGCGGAACGTCGCCGGTACGGAGCGCGGCGGCGGCGCGCGCCCTGTCATCGCGGCTCAGACCTGCGACTGCCGCGCGATAAGCGTCGTGCGCTGGTTGCGTGACAGCCGTCACCAGTCCGCCGAACGCCATGCCGCCGGCCACGAGAAATCCAGCCAGCGCGGGCCAGCCCCAGTTGCGGAGCATGTCCGTCAGAAGCAGCGGTGCCAGCACAAGCTCGATGGCCGCGAACAAAAATCCGTAGACGAGCCAGCGGATCCACCACGGCGCGGCGAGCAAGCGGTATCCCATGGGGTCGATTGTCCGGCATCGGCAGACGGCAGGCACGTACGGAAACGCGAACCGGCACACCCGATTTTCCTGTGGGTACGCTGGTTGTCATGAATACGGCGCTCGTGGTGATCCTGGTCCTCGTGGTGGCGGCCATAGCGCTCGCGGTGGTCAGCTCGTCGCGGGTATCGCGAAACCGTGCGGCGGTCTCATTGGCCGACGCCAAAGCCGACGCCCGGCGCGTCATCGAGAGGCTGGGCGGTCAGGTGCTCGGCGTCACCGGCACCGACGAGGCCTCCAAGCAGGCGATGGCTGACGCATCCGAGCGGTACACCGCCGCGTCGTCGCAAATCGAACAGGCGACCTCCGCAAAGCAAGCGCTGTTCGCAAAGGAAAGCGCGCTGGAAGGCCTCTACTACGTGCGTGCCGCGCGCGAGGCGATGGGCATGGATCCCGGCCCCGCCCTGGAGAACCTGACCGGGCAGTCGTCGGCGGGCACTGTCACCGAGGACCGCAGGGTGCAGGTCGAGGGCCGCGAGATCGAGGCGTCACCCGCGCCGTCGAGCCGGACGCCCAACTACTACCCCGGCGGCAGGGTCGCCGGGCGCCCGGTGCCCGCCGGCTGGTATTCCGAGCCGTGGTGGAAGACAGCGCTGGTGGCCGGCGCGTGGGGTGTGGGTTCGGTGCTGGTATTCGACGCCCTGTTCTCCGGGATGCACGGCGTCGGCTACGACTCCTCGGGATTCGAAGGCGGCTACGGCCAGGGCTACGACAGCGGGTACGACGCTGGCCTCGATGCGGGGCAGGGCCAAGACGGCGGCGGCTGGGACGGCGGCGGTAGTGACGGCGGCGGCTGGGGCGGTGGTGGTGACGGCGGCGGCTGGGGCGACTTCGGCGGCGGCGGAGATTTCGGCGGCGGAGACTTCGGCGGCTTCTGAGGCTGTCCGGCCCTAGCGGTCCAGTTCGTCGGGATCGGCGATCGTCAGCACTGCGTCCTGGATGCGCGGATCCTGCTCCAGCTCGGCTTCCAGCCGGCGAAGTGTGCGGGCCACATGTGATTCGACCGGGTCGCCCACCAGGTCGACGCTCGCGACCAGGAACAACCGCTTCGGCCCCACGAACACCAGCCGTGCGAACCGCACCTCGGCGACGTCGGCCAACCCCTTGATTCGCGCCACCATCGCTTCGCGAAGTTCGTCAGACCCTGCCTCCCCGGTGAGGAACCGCCGATTGCGATCGATCAGGATGACCGCGACCGCGCCGAGCAACAGCCCGACGAGGATCGACCCGATACCGTCCCAGGCTGGATTCCCCGTGAGCTGGTGAAGGCCGATTCCGGCGAATGCGATCACGATTCCTATCACCGCCGCGCTGTCCTCCGCGAACACGGCCCTGGTGGTGGGGTCGGATGTGGCAAGGGCGTGCTCAAAGAGGTCACGGTCGTATTCGCGTGCCTCGCCGCGGAGCTGCCGCACCGCCTGAGCCAGCGAAATGCCTTCCAGGACAAACGCAATCAACAGAACCACGTAGGAAAGCAGGTAGTCGCTGGAGCCGTCTTCACCGTGCATGATCTCGGTGATGCCGTGCCAGATGGACACCGAAGCGCCGACGACGAACAGCCCGACGGCGGCAAGCAGTGCCCAGACGTAGGTTTCACGTCCGTACCCGAGGGGGTGACGCACATCCGCAGGCCGCTTGCCGCGCCGGTCCGCCACGTAGAGGAGCACCTGGTTTCCGGTGTCCGCCCAGGAGTGAGCGGATTCTGCGAGCATCGACGCGGACCCGGACAGCACCGCCGCCGCCGTCTTGGCCACCGCGATCGCCGCGTTCGCACTGAACGCGATCACCACGGTCCGCAGGCTCTCGTCGGACGGAGCCTGGTTGGCGTCGGTTTTTTCAGTCACAGCGACAGTGTTCCCTGAACCGCCGTCAGACGAACAACCCGAGCGCGGTGGTGACGATCAGCACAATCACCGCGATCCCTACGAGCTGCACCTCCACGCGGGGTGTGATGTGACCCGGCAGTGGCCGTGTCGCCAGCCTGCGCTGACGTCGTCGCCCGATGACATAGATGGCGACAGTGAGGGTTCCGGTGAGGGCGACCGCGGCGGCCCGCAGGGGCGATACGTAGTGGCGTGGATCGTTGAGAATCAACAGGACCCCGTTAGCCAGCACGGCCAGCGACGTGCGACTCCAGGCCAGAGCGGTGCGTTCCGCCTGCAGCCCCGGCGCGCCGCTACTGGTCAATGGATGACCGCCCTGGCCACCACGATGGCGAGCACCAGCACGCCCAGCACCACCAGCCCAAGGCCGAGGACCACTGGCGCGTGCTGCGGCGGCAGCGGTGTTGCGCGTCGCATGGCGTGGTCGACCTGACGCCAGCGCCGCAGGCCGAGGCCCGCGCAAAGCATCGCCAAAATCGTCAGGCCCGCTCCGATTACATGGCGCGCACCGGGCAGGCCGAGTTCCGGTACGAACTGGACGATCGCCACCGCGGCCGCCAGCAGGCCCAGCGCTGTGCGTTGCCACGCGAGGAACGTTCGCTCGTTGGCCAACGTGAATCGATAGTCGGGCTCGGCTTGTTCTGCAGTCTCATCGGGCGTCACGGGGCGATAGTCAACACCGCATCGGCGCCGCGCGGGCCGGAATCTACAGGCGGCTGTCCAGTCGCGCGGAGACGCCGGCCTCCTGCATGTCGAGACGCTCCAGCATCGCGCGCACGGCATCGTCGTCGAGGTCGCCGTCGTCACGCTCGGCAATCAGCGCGGCACGTTGCGCGCTCAGGACATCGCGGTACAACGCCGAGAACACCTCTGCGCGCAGCGTGTGCTCCTCCGGGTCGGGCATCTCGTCGGCGTCCTGCGAATGTCGTGCGATCGTGTTCCGGATCTCGGCGAGCACCCGCGGGTCAAGACCCTCGGGCGGGTTGGCGCGGAAGTAGGCGAGCACTCGGTCGGCGGCATCGTGAACTACGCGTTCGGCTTTCAGGGTTTCGGCGCGGTCCAAAGCACCCTCCTCCTCGGTGGTGAGATTCAGCCTGCGGATAAGCAATGGCAGCGTCCAGCCCTGCAGCAGCAGAGTTCCCACGCTGACCGCGAACGCAACAGCCTGAATCGTGACTCGCTCGGGGAACGGATCGCCCGCGTCTGTCGTCATCGGAATACCGGCCGCCGCAGCCAGCGTCACTACTCCACGCATCCCGGTCCACGACACGATGACGTTCTCGTGCCAGGACAACGACCGACGCTCGATCATGGTGCGCCACTTGGGCGGCGGCTTCCTCCGCTTCTTCGTGCCCAGCGCACCGCGACCACCAGACTCGGGGATCGGCACGCTCAGACGCCTATCGACGAACCGGGACAGCATGTCCCGGCCGAACATCGCGAACACCGACACCGGCCGGATCACCAGCACGATCGCGAGCACGATCGCCGATGCCAACGCGACCTCGCCCACAGCCTCGTGGGCTTCGTGCAGGTCATCGAGCACGAATCTCAGATGCAGCCCGATGTAGGCGAACACGAACGCCTCCAGCAGCACGTCCACGGAGTTCCAGACGTAGCGCTCCTGCAGCCTGGTCTGATAGCCGGCGCCCAGTGTTCCGTTGCCGACGATGAATCCTGCGACGACCACCGCCAGCACCCCCGACGCGTGCAACTCCTCGGCAGTGATGAAGGCCGCGAACGGAACCACCAGACCCTGCACCGTCTCCAGGCCCGGATTGGCAAGGCGTCTGCGGATCCACAGCGTCACGTATCCCAGCGCAGCACCCACCAGTGGACCGACAACCGCGCTGTAGCCGAACAGCAACAGCGGGTTCTCGATGAACGTGTGAGTGCCCGCGACCTGGGCGACCGCGACGGAGAACAGCGTCAACGCGGCGGCGTCGTTGATCAGGCTCTCGCCGGTGAGGATGGCCATGACGCGTTTCGGCAGCCCCAGCTTGCGACCGACCGCGACGGCGGTGACGGCGTCGGGCGGAGCCACGATGGCGCCCAGCACCAGGGCAGTGCCGAACGTCAGCGGCACGACGACGAGCCACGCAGAGACGGCGGCGACGGTGAAGGCGGTGACCACGACCAGCCCCACACCCAGCCCGAGGATCGGCCTGATGTTGCGCAGGAATGTCGGAAAGGAGAAGTCGAGCGCCGCCGAGTACAGCAGCGGCGGAAGCACGACGCTCAACAGAATGTGCGAGTCGAGCTCCGGTGCTTCGAAACCGGGCAGGAACGACACCGCGATGCCGACCACGACGATGATCAGCGCCGGCTCCAGTCCGCGCCGGTGCGCGATCGCTGTGACAACAATGGCGCCGACGACGACGAGGATCAGTTCCACATAGACATTGTCGCGGCAGCAACCAGGCAGTGTCGCGGCAAGGCGGCGGGCCCGGCTGTGCTACGGCTGGCAGGTAGGGCACCAGAACACGTTGCGTGCCTCGAGCACTGCGGTCAGCACGGGCGTGCCGCACACCCGGCAGGGGTCGCCGGCACGCCGGTACACGTAGGTGCGCGGACGGCCCTTCCCATACGACGGTGCACCGTGATCGTGTTCCGGGCGGACCACGTAAATCTTGCCGCGGCGGTACCCGATGGCCATCAAGTCGACCAAATCGGTCCAGAGAGAATCGAATTCGTCGGCGCTCACGTCCCTACCCGGCCGGTAGGGGTTGATCCCGTGGCGGAACAGCAACTCGCTGCGGTAGACGTTGCCCACACCGGCGATCACTGTCTGGTCCATGAGCAGCGCACCGATCGGCCTCTGTGACTTGGCAATTCGCTTCCATGCCGATGCCGGATCGGCGCCGCGCTTCAGCGGATCGGGACCCAGCCTGGCGATCACGGCGTCGACCTGGGCCTCGTCGAGCACCTCGCAGGCCGTCGGTCCGCGCAGGTCGGTGCCGAATTCAGCGCCGACCATCCGCATCCTCACCTCGCCGACGGGCAGCGGCATCGGCACGGCGGACTCGCTGAACGATCCGTACAGGCCGAGGTGGACGTGGACGATGGGTCCGCCCTCGTAGTGATGGAAGAGATGTTTCCCGTGCGCGCTTGCCCGGCGCATGGCCCTGCCGCTGACGATCGCGGCACCGTCGGCGAACCGGCCCTGCGGGCTGGACACCGCGACGGGACGACGGCCGAACTTGCGCTGGTGCAGCCGCGCCAGCCGGTGCAGCGTATGACCCTCGGGCACGCGCTATTCCGGCGCGCCCGGCACCGGCGGGGCCTCGTGGGTGCTTTCATACTGGGCCAGGATGTCGATACGCCGTTGGTGGCGTTCGGCTTTCGACCAAGGCGTGGACACGAAGGCGTCCACTATCGCCAGCGCCTCGTCGACAGTGTGCATGCGCGCGCCGATTCCGACCACTTGAGCGTTGTTGTGCTGGCGGGCCAGCGACGCGGTCTCGGTGCTCCAACCCAGCGCACACCGGATTCCGGGGACCTTGTTGGCGGCGATCTGCTCGCCGTTGCCCGACCCGCCGATGACGATTCCCAAGCTGCCGGGATCGGCGAGGGTGCGGGAAGCCGCGGAGATGCAGAACGCCGGATAGTCGTCTTCGGCGTCATAGACGTATGCGCCGCAGTCGACGGCCTCGTGGCCCGTCTGCTCGAGGTGCTCGATGATCTGCTGCTTGAGTTCGAATCCGGCGTGGTCCGAGCCGAGGTAAACGCGCATGGCGCTGAGCTTACTTTCGCCGCGAGCGTGCGTGTCTGCTGGGCGACACGCCGCGTATCGCATGCATTCGGCGCACGCTCGCTCCGTCGGTCGGTACGTTCTCTTTACCGTCGCTCGCGTCAATCGGAGGCATGCATGTCCAATCACTTCACAGGTTTGAGCCTCGGCCCGCCGCTCGGAGATCAACGCCT
>JAVHWG010000535.1:0-2838 GCA_032159965.1 Mycobacterium sp. | reverse complement strand
GACTCCAGGTGACGGCCATCGGGCGATCGCCGTCGTGACGAACGTACGTCGCAGGCCCTAGCAACCAGAAAGCCCGGTCGTCCTGGCGCGTGCGGGCGAAGAGCAGGATCGATCGCTCCATCGCGACGTGGTTCTGGTACCGCCGGCCGGTCGGGCTGTCGGCTCGCGTCGTCGACTGGCTCTCCCAGTGGATCAGCTCTGGGCTGATCGCGTAGTCGCGGTAGCGGGTGGTGGGCGAGAAGTCGCCGCTGGTCTTGTCGAGCGTGAAAGCCAGCAGGTCGGCACCGATGGACTTCGCGTCGTACACGCCGTCGCGCCATTGCGGCAGGTTCACATGGATGCCGATCCACCTGATCCCCCAGGCTTGCCGCGTGCAAAGACCCATTGCCGGGCGGTTGATCAAGGTTCCGTCCGCGCCTCTGCTCCGTCTGATCGGCACTGCTGGCCAAGCCGCGGACGCGAGCCTCGAAGTTCGCCGGGGCGTCAGCCGAGCTTGGAGATCGCGGGGGCGGGTTCGCGGGCGGTGTAGCGCAGGCTGGTCAGGGTCTCGCCAGCGGCCCAGGCGTTGAAAGCCTTCAGATACAGCACGACGTGTTCGCGGGTGTCGCGACGACGTTGCACCAACCCGGCCTGCTTGCGGGCCATCGCGAACATCGTCTTGCGGAAGGCCAACCGCGGGTCGGACTTGCCCAGCCCAGCGCCTTCGATGATGCCCTCGTGCCACTCGGCCAGTTTCGTCTTCTTGCGCGGGTTGGCCTGATCTACCAAGAACGCCGCCGCTCCCGCCGCTGACTTGATCATCCCGGTCTCCGCCGCGACCCGGTCGGCGACGGCGACATAGTCCCGCAGACCGGGATTCGCTTCCAGGGCCTGCACGATCTGATGGTTCGTCACCCCGGCCGCTCCGCCGGACCACGACTGGTCGGGCCGGTTGGAGTACTGCCACACCGTACGCACCATCGCCGCCAACAGCGTGGTCGACTTCTCCCCCTCGATCGCCAGCACATCCGCGGCGTTGCGCTTTTTGCCGGTGTCCAGCACGTCGAAGGTTCCGGGCTCGACATCGGTGAACACCGTCATCTCCACCGGCAGGTCGGCCTCGATCACCGCTGCTAACCGATGCTGGCCATCTACCAGCACCCCCAGGGTGTCGAACGCGATCCCCTGATGCGTCACCAACCACTCACCACGACGCATAGCTTCCGCGAACGAGCGCACCGTCGAACGCGACAACGGACGATTCGACGTATTCGCCTCCAGCAACTCCGCAGCACGGCTCGGGCTGATCTTCTGAACCTTGGTCCGCACGCGAACAATCACTCCAGACAACGGGGGGGACAGCGACTCGGCAGAGCACGCAGCAGCCAGTATCTCAGGCCTGGCACTGATCATGGCGTGCCGCGGTAGCTCGTATGGGCGCGTCAGCTGATCGCCAAGTCAGTGCACTTTGCGGCCCCACGCTGAGATCAACGGTGCAGTGGCAAGATCGAGCTGCCCGCTTGCAACGTTTGCCAGGTGCTCTTCGATCTCCGCCGCGGTGGCCAGACCGGCAGCAAGGAGCCGCTCCCGGATCTGTTGCACAGTCGCGATCTCCAGCACGGTGCACGCCGGCGAGGTGATCGGAAAGAACGCGTCGGCCTGCACCGCGTCCAGCCCTGCCTCACGCAGCACACGCGGCAGTGTTCGTCCGAACGCGAGCTCCGCCCCTCGGCCAGCCATCAGGGTCCGGAACCCCTGACGCAGCCGGTTCGCCAATTGCTGCGCCGGCCCGTACTCGTCCGGGCAGATCAGCGGCTGCAACGCCGGGTCGGCGTCCTCGATAACCAACCAGCCGCCCGGACGCAGCGCCCGCACCATCGAGGCAAGCGCCTCGATCCGCTGAGGAACGTGTGTCAGCAGCAACCGGGCATGCACTAGGTCGAAGACACCCGCAGGCGGCTGGTCGACACCCACGTCATGTCGCAGCACCTCGAAGGCGGCGCCCGCGACGGGCATCCAGGCAGTGTCGATGTCGCTGGCCACGACCCGACCAGAGGGGCCGGCCTGCTCGGCCAGCCACGCAGGCACGCTGACACCGCCCGCTCCGACCTCCCAGCACGCCCACCCCGCTGACACGCCGACCGCCGCGAGATGCCGGAACGTCACCGGATCGAACAGCTCCGACAGAGCGTCGAATCGTCGACCGGCCTCCGACTGCTGATTAGCCAGCAGATAACCCTCGTCCCGCGTCACGCTTTCATCCTGCTCGCCACCCGGGCCACGAGCAGCGCTCCCGATCACAAATCCGGCCTCGTACCTCGACCACGCCTAACCCGTCGACGCGTACGTAACTGCAGCCTCGGAGTTCACCGCGGCACCTCGATCCCAGACCGTGCACACTGCTTCTCGCTCACGCTTGCCTTGATCGTGTCGAGAAGGGGACCGGTGATCGCGACATCGAAGGGCACAGGGCGTCGAGGGCCTGAAGCAACGGGTCAGCATGGTTCGGGCCGCCTTCAACCCTCGGTTCACGATCGAGCATCTGGTGGTCGAAGACGACAAGGCAGCCATCATGTGGCGCAACGAGGGCACGGGCGGACCGCAGGCGGTTACCTGGCATGACGTCGTCGCGGCCCACGAGCGCGTGTTGGGACGCCAGGTCGAGCTTCGTCACGTACCGAAGGGAGATGCGCTGCCCGGATACCCGGATTTCGTCAGCGGATTCATGACCCTGCTCGAGAGTTACGACAGCATCATTCCCATGGACGCCCTCGCCCACGAGTTCGGCATACGGCAGGTGTCGCTGGACGAGAGCGTCCGGAGGCAGATCCAGGCCGCCGCGGCCACCGCTTGATCAGG
>JAVHWG010000529.1:0-8936 GCA_032159965.1 Mycobacterium sp. | reverse complement strand
GGTTGAGGGGTCGCCCCCTGGACCTCACGTACAAGGAGTTCGAGCTCCTGAAATACCTCGCGCAGCATGCTGGCCGCGTGTTCACTCGCGCGCAGTTGCTGCAGGAGGTGTGGGGGTACGACTTCTTCGGGGGCACCCGCACGGTCGATGTGCACGTGCGGCGCCTGCGCGCCAAGCTCGGCAGCGAGCATGAGTCGCTGATCGGCACGGTACGCAACGTCGGCTACAAGGCGGTACGACCGGCCCGGGGCAGGCCGGCGGCCGAGTCCGGCGAGGGTGATGAGACCGACCCCGAGGCGGCCCCGGACACCGACGAACGCGAGGATCTCGATACGCGCCGCCCCGGCGGGTCTCCGACCCCTGACGGGCTTCGCGCCAGCGCGTTATCGGCTGAACCTCGCGCAAGCGCCCTCTCGCCCGGCTTGCCGGATGCCCTTCACTCTCGGTGACTGATATCGGCTGGCAGCAAAGCCTGTCCCCGGACCACATTCGCCAGATTCGTGACGTGATCGCCGCGGCCACGCGGGCCGATGGGATCGCGCCGGTGGGCGAGCAGGTTCTCCGCGAACTTGCCTTGGACCGAACGCGACATCTGCTGGCCTCGCACGATGACAGCATCGTCGGCTATCTGAACCTCGCGCCGGCCACCGACGCCGTGCCGCCGATGGGGGAGCTCGTGGTGGCGCCCGAAACTCGCCGGAACGGGCTGGGGGCGGCGATGGTCACGGCGGCGGTAGCCGAGGCAGGCCACGACACGCGGTTCTGGGCGCACGGCAATCTCGATCCGGCCCGGGCCACCGCGGCGGCGTTGGAGTTCACGGCGGTGCGCGAACTGTGGCAGATGCGCCGCCCGCTGAGCGGTCTGCCGGCGGTGACCATACCCACCGCGATCACCATGCGGACGTACGCCGGCCCGGACGATGACGCGGAGCTGCTGCGGGTCAACAACGCGGCTTTTTCATGGCACCCCGAACAAGGTGGATTGACGACGGACGATCTTGCCGAGCGCCGCGCTGAGCCCTGGTTCGATGCCTCGGGACTGTTCCTGGCATTCGACGAGGACACCGGCCGGCTGGCGGGATTTCACTGGACCAAGGTGCACCTCGATGAGCCCGGTCTCGGCGAGGTCTACGTGGTGGGAGTGGACCCGCAAGCGCAGGGCCGTGGGCTTGGCCACGCGCTGACCCTTGTCGGTTTACACCACCTCGCGTCGCGGCTGTCCGGACCGCCCGACCCGACGGTGGTGCTGTACACCGAAGCCGACAATGCCGCAGCGGTCCACACCTAACAGCGACTCGGGTTCGAGGTGTCCGGCGTAGACACTGCCTACGCCAGGAGTTGACCCACAGACGGCTTTTCGTCGGGTTCCGGTGAACTTTTCGTGTGCCGTGGAGAGGGGCCGCGGAAATCGCCGCCACCTCGGCCGGTCCGGTTCATCTTTCGTTCATGTTGACAGGGGTGGCTATTCACAGTCGGGCCATAGGTTCGGGTCCCGAGCGGCGACGCGCCTGCTCGACGGAACGTTGTTCCGTAGTTCGGCCCGACCCGGTGGCGGAGAGCACATTTTCGTCGCCCTGAATCGTCAAGGAGTTACGTGAAGCTCAACACAATTGGCGCTGCCGTGGGCGTGCTGGCCGCCAGTTCGCTCGTGCTGTCGGCATGCGGCAGCGACAACACGTCGTCGTCTTCTGGTTCCAGTGGATCGAGTGCCAATGGCTCGCCGGCGGCGAAAGTCGACTGCGGCGGCAAGAAGACACTGAAATCCAGCGGATCGTCTGCTCAAGCAAATGCGATGACGCGGTTCGTGAACGCGTTCGAGCAAGCCTGCGACGGTTTCACACTGAACTACACGTCGAACGGCTCCGGTGCCGGGGTCAAGGAGTTCACCGGCAACCAGACCGACTTCGGCGGCTCGGATTCTCCCTTGAACGCCGACAAGGGTGAGGTCGACGCGGCGAAGCAGCGTTGCGGCTCCGACGCCTGGAACCTGCCCGTGGTGTTCGGCCCCATCGCGATCACCTACAACGTGCCGGGTGTCACCTCCTTGGTGCTCGACGGAGCGACCGCAGCGAAGATCTTCAATGGCACCATCGCCACCTGGAATGATCCCGCGATCGCCGCGCTGAACTCCGGCGCCACCCTGCCGGGTGATCCCATCCACGTCGTGTTCCGCAGCGACGAGTCGGGGACTACCGACAACTTCCAGAAGTATCTGGACGCGGCGTCGGACAGCGCCTGGGGCAAGGGCGCAGGCAAGGTGTTCAACGGCGGAGTCGGTGAGGGCGCCAAGGGCAACGAGGGCACCTCGGCGGCCATCAAGAACACGCCGGGTTCGATCACTTACAACGAGTGGTCGTTCGCGAAGTCCCAGAACCTCTCCACTGCCAAGGTCGTGACCTCGGCCGGCCCCGACCCGGTGGACATCACCAGCGAGACGGTGGGCAAGACGATCTCGGGCGCGAAGGTCAAGGGCCAGGGCAACGACCTGGTGCTGGACACTGCGTCGTTCTACAAGCCCGCCCAGGCCGGGTCCTACCCGATCGTGCTGGCAACCTACGAAATCGTGTGCTCGAAGTACCCCGAGGCCGACACGGGCAAGGCAGTGAAAGCCTTCCTGCAGGCAGCCACCGGTCCGGGACAGGCTGGACTGCCAGACAACGGGTACGTCCCGGTGCCGCCGGAATTTCAATCGAAACTGTCGACAGCCATCAACGCCATCGCTTGAATAGGCTTTGACCGTGGCTCTTGAACCCGATGTATCGGGAACTCCAGGGGTGCCGCCCGCAGGGGCGGCACCCCTTGGAGTGGAAAGCATGCTCATGCCTGATCAGCTGGAGATCAAGACGCCGCAAGCAATCGGCGGTAGTACCGGAAGGCTGGGTGACAGGCTTTTCAAAGCGGTAGCCGTCGCCGCCGGTCTCACCATCGTGGCGGCGATCGCGTTGATCGCGATCTTCCTCCTCGTACGGGCGGTGCCGTCGCTGGGCGCCAACGAAGCCAACTTCTTCACCAGCGCAGAGTTCAACACCACTGACGCGCACCACATGTCGTTCGGCATCCGGGATCTGTTCATGGTCACGGTGCTGAGTTCGGTGTTTGCACTGGTGATCGCGGTTCCGATCGCGATCGGCATCGCACTGTTCCTCACCCACTATGTGCCGACGCGGCTGTCGCGGCCCTTCTCCGTGATGGTCGACCTGTTGGCGGCAGTCCCGTCGATCATCTTCGGGCTGTGGGGCATCTTCATCCTTGCTCCGAAGATCGAGCCCGTCGCGGATTTCCTCAACGACAACCTCGGGTGGTTCTTCCTCTTCAAGCAGGGCAACGTCTCGCTGGCCGGCGGCGGCACGATCTTCACGGCCGGCGTCGTGCTGGCGGTGATGATACTGCCGATCATCACGTCGGTGAGTCGAGAAGTGTTCCGCCAGACACCAATTCCCCACATCGAAGCCGCGCAGGCGCTGGGTGCGACGAAGTGGGAAGTGGTCCGCACCACGGTGCTGCCGTACGGCCGCAGCGGCGTGATCGCGGCATCGATGCTCGGGCTCGGCCGAGCGTTGGGTGAGACCGTCGCGGTATTGATCATCTTGCGCGCGGCGGCCGTACCCGGCCACTGGTCACTGTTCGACGGCGGCTTTACCTTCGCATCCAAGATCGCCTCCGCCGCAGCAGAATTCAGCGCTCCGCTGCCTACCGGCGCCTACATCGCCGCTGGATTCGTGTTGTTCGCACTGACGTTCGTGGTGAACGCGGCGGCACGCTTTGTCGCGGGTGGAAAGGTCAACGGATGAGCAACGTTACGCTAGATCAGCCGGTCAAGGGGCCCACGTTCCACCCGGTCTCCCTTGGTCGGCGGATCAAGAATCAGGCCGCCACTTCGCTGTTCGTCGCCGCATTCGGAATCGCACTGGTGCCGCTCATCTGGGTCCTTTTCATCGTGGTAGGAAGGGGCTGGAAAGCAGTCACGAGGTCCGGATGGTGGAGTCACTCGCTCAAGGGGGTGTTGCCCGAACAGTTCTCCGGCGGCATCTATCACGCTCTCTACGGCACCCTCGTCCAAGCAGGAATTGCGGCGGTGCTCGCCATCCCGCTCGGAATGATGGCGGGAATCTTCCTGGTCGAGTATGGCCGCGGCCCACTCGCGCGAGTCACCACATTCATGGTCGACGTGCTCGCGGGCGTTCCTTCGATCGTCGCCGCGCTGTTCATCTTCAGCCTGTGGATCGCCGCGCTGGGATTCACGCAGAGCGCGTTCGCGGTATCGCTGGCACTCGTCCTGCTGATGCTGCCGGTGGTTGTGCGCTCCACCGAGGAGATGCTCAAGTTGGTGCCCGACGAGTTGCGGGAAGCCAGCTACGCGTTGGGAATTCCGAAATGGAAGACGATAGTTTCGGTGGTCGTGCCCACAGCGTTGCCAGGCATCATCAGCGGCATCCTGCTAGCCATCGCCCGGGTCATCGGCGAGACCGCGCCGGTGCTGGTGCTGGTCGGCTACGCCCGTTCGATCAACTACGACGTTCTCGACGGCAACATGGCGTCGTTGCCGCTGCTGATCTACACCGAGTTGGTCAACCCGCAGCCTGCGGGCCAGGAGCGGGTGTGGGGCGCGGCGCTCACATTGATCATCGTGGTTGCATTCCTCATGGTGCTCGCCGCGGTGGCGACGCGCCTTCTTACACGAAAACGCTGAATCGACAGGACCTTTGGAATGGCTAAGCGTATAGACCTCAAAGACGTCAACATCTACTACGGCAACTTCCACGCCGTTGCCGATGTGGCGCTTTCGGTGCCGCCTCGCAGCGTGACCGCCTTCATCGGACCTTCCGGGTGCGGTAAATCAACGGTGCTCAGGTCGCTGAACCGGATGCACGAAGTGACTCCGGGTGCGCGAGTTGAAGGTTCGGTACTGCTCGACGGCGCGGACATCTACGGCGCAGGGGTTGACCCAGTCGGCGTCCGTCGCACCATCGGCATGGTGTTCCAGAGGCCCAATCCATTTCCGACCATGTCGATCAAGGACAACGTCACCGCCGGACTGAGGCTCCAGGGCTTACGCAAGGGCAAGTCGCTCGACGAGACTGCGGAGCGGTCGTTGAGAGGGTCCAACCTCTGGAACGAGGTCAAGGACCGCCTCGACAAGCCCGGTGGCAGCCTCTCAGGAGGCCAGCAACAGCGACTATGCATCGCGCGGGCAATCGCCGTGCAACCCGACGTGTTGCTGATGGACGAGCCGTGTTCGGCGCTCGATCCGATTTCGACGCTCGCGATCGAGGACCTGATCGCGGAACTCAAGGTGGACTACACCATCGTCATCGTCACTCACAACATGCAGCAAGCCGCTCGGGTCAGCGATCAGACCGCGTTTTTCAACCTCGAAGCCACCGGCAAGCCTGGCCGCCTGGTCGAGATCGACGACACGGAGAAGATGTTCTCCAATCCGTCGCAGAAGGCCACGGAAGACTACATCTCCGGGCGGTTCGGCTGACCGCGCAGACGGCCACGGCGGCCCCAGGAAGGCAATAGCGTTCCCGAGAGGACCGCACGAATTGACCATCGACATGCGACGGGTTGAGGCCGGCGCGGGGCTGGGCACGCTGGTGCTTGCGGAGACCGATGTTGCCAGCGCGTCGCAGTTGATCGATGCCGCCGCAGAAATCGGCATCAGGACCATCTGGTGCCGCGACGACGTTGCGGCGTTGCTGGCCGTGGACGTGGAAGCGCCTGACGTGCTGGTGATTTCGGCCGATACCGACACGATCGATGCGGCAAGCATGGTGGCCGCGATCCGTAGCTACTCTGACTTGCCGATCCTCGTGGGAGCGGCTCCACGCGCCGCGGGCTCCGCGCGCCGAGCGCTGATGGCCGGTGCCTCCGCCGTCATACCGCGCCCATACGACATCGCATCGATCGCCCCGTTCGCCGTCAAGGTAGGTTGCCAAAGTGGCCAGACGGCAAGGGTTTTCAGTGCCGGACCCATCGAGGTCGATCCGAGCGGCCGTGAGACACGCGTTCGTGGACGGCATGTTCAGCTGACCCGACGGGAGCTGGATCTACTCGTCTTTCTGATCAAACAACGCGGCAATGTCGCCAGCGCCGAGGAAATCAGCCGTGCCGTATGGGGCCGTTCCCCGCACACGAACACGGTCGCGGTGCACGTCAAACGGTTACGCGAGAAGCTCGGCAACGACCCTCAGCATGGCGCGTACATCCGGACCGTCCGGGGTGCGGGATACCGGTTGGCGCCGTCCGTCTGCAACTGACACATTCGCTCGAGGGCTCGCTACCCGGTCGAGGCGACGCCGTCTTCCTCGGGAAGTCTCCCGGTTGCCTGGAAGAACACACGTCGGCCGATTTCGACTGCGTGGTCGGCGAATCGCTCGTAGAACCGGCTCAGCAGGGTGACATCGACGGCCGCGATCACCCCGTGCTTCCAGTCGCGGTCCATCAGGACGTTGAACAGGTGGCGGTGCAGGTCGTCCATCGCGTCGTCTTCTTCACGCAGGCGCGTGGCTTTGTCGGGATCGCGGCTGACCACGACCTCTTGGGCGGTGTTGCCCAATTCCACTGCCACTCTTCCCATTTCGGCAAAGTAGCCATTGACCTCTTCAGGCAGGGCGTGCTGCGGATGCCGTCGACGGGCGATCTTGGCCACGTGCAGCGCGAGCGCGCCCATCCGGTCCACGTCGGCGACGATCTGGATGGAGCTGACAATTGCGCGCAGATCGCCGGCCACCGGGGCCTGCAGCGCAAGCAGTACAAAAGCGGCTTCCTCTGCCCGCGCGCTACGTGCGGTGATCTGCTCGTGCTCGGAGAGGACTTGTTCGGCGAGCATCAGATCGGCCTGTAGCAGGGCCTGGGTAGCTCTTTCCATCGCCACACCGGCCAAGCCGCACATCTCGCCGAGCTGCTCCGTCAGAGCGCCCAACTGCTCGTGGTAAACCGTCCGCATAACTCCACCCTACGGTCTGACGTCGATCCAGGTCACGACCGCATGAGTGAACTCGCGATGAACGGGCTGAGGCTAATTGCGCTCACTCGCAGCTGGTGTCGGCGGCGTTGGTGACACTGAGGTCCTGCGGCAGTGGCGTCGGCGTCGTGTTGGCGTCCACGGTCATGCGCACCTTGACCGCCGAGCCGGTCGGCGGCGGCTGGCCGACGCTGGAGAAATCGGATCCCAGCACCACCTCGACGACGTCGGCCATGCCCGTCACCCGTTGAATGCTCGGCGTCGGCAACATCGACGCGACGGTGGCGGCCGCCTGCTCGTTGCCCGGCGAGAAGAGGACGGTGGTCGCCTTCAGCTCTGTCGGATAGTCATCCGGCGTCGTCACCTTGAAGCCGTGCTGTTCCAGCTCTCCTGCCGCGGTAGCGCCAAGTCCGTCCTGACCGGTGGAATTCGACACGTGCACCGTAATGCTCTGCGGCTCGGTGGTCACCGCATCCATCAGCTCACCGTTCTCATGCGAGGTAGGCGCCGAGGACGGGCTGCTGCTGGCCAGCGGGGTGTTGGCGTTGGTCGTGGGCGTGGTGGTCTCGTTGTTGTCGTTCTCACCGGGCAGCGGGTCGTCGTTGATGATCGCATCGAACAACGCGCGGTTGTCTTCGGTCCGCAGCGGCTCGTTCCCCTCGGAGTCCGTCTCTCCGGTCGGGACGGTCAGGAACGTGACGTGCCCGGCACTCATGCCCTGGATGGACTGTCCCAACTCGACCAGGTCCTTGGTCTGGACGTTGTCGACGGAGCTGTCGTCGATGAAGGTGTTGACGACGTCGTTGAGCTTCCGGAGGCTGAAGAACACCTCGTTGGAGATCAGCGATCGCAGCAACGACGACAGAAACAGCTGCTGGCGCTTGATCCGTCCGTAGTCGCCGTTCGTCTCGGTGGTGACCTGACGGGCACGCACGTAGTTCAGCGCCGTCTTACCGTCTACGGTCTGCCAGCCGGCATGGTCCAGGACGGTGCCCAGCTCGTAGTCCTTTAACGGTGTGGTGCTGCAAACCTTCACGCCGCCGAGGGTGTCGACCATCTTCGAGAATCCTGCAAAGTCGACCGCCATGAACCGGTTGATCGACAGACCGGACAGCTTCTGAATGACTTTGACCAAGCACTTCGGGCCGCCGAACGAATACGCCGAGTTCAGCTTGGTCTCCGTGTAAACCTGCTTGGAGCCGTAGGTGCCGCTTTCCTCGTCGTAGAGCGGTCCGTACTTCCCGGTCTGTGGATCCCAGGCGTCGCACAGCATCGGCGTGATCGCGAGGTCACGCGGAAACGACACCGCCACAACGCGTTTGCGGTTGGCCGGGATATTGACCAGCATCACGGTGTCAGACCGGGCGCCGCCCGCTTCCTCGGTGTTACCGGCACCCATGTCGGCGTTCTGGCCATACCGGCTGTCGACGCCGACGATGAGGAAGTTCTCGTCGCCGTACTGCGCTTTGGCGTCGACAATGTCGCGCGAGTCGGGGTCAAGCGCGGAGATGTAGTTCAGACGATGGTTCTTCGACGCGCTCCACTGCCACGCACCGCCCGTCCCGATGAGCGCGATGAGCGAGACCAGCGCGACGGTGACGCGCCCCGCGACGACGAGAGATCGACGGGACTTGCGTTTGGGTTCGGTGCGGAGCTCCGCGACGTCGGGTGCTTCCGGGACGCCAGTCGCCTCGGCGGGCCTACCCAGCAGCAGCGCCTCTGCCCTGCGCCGCCGGGCGACCGCGGCGAGGTCGGGCATCTCGGACTCGCGCACTCTCGGGAACTCCGCGGTGACGGCGTCGTCCCAGCCGGCATCATCGGGTGGCTGGGTGTCGTGGCCGCGACGACGGGACATGCGGGGCGTGGAGTCGGTGCCCGCGACTTTCGCGATGAGATCGGCGACGGACACCCCGTCGGTGTGGTGGCCGCTGCCGGTGTCGGGATCTTGACCATTGACCGGGTCTGGGCT
>JAVHWG010000504.1:0-3946 GCA_032159965.1 Mycobacterium sp. | reverse complement strand
AGACACTCACAGCCCGCGGCCTCATCTGCGCGGTAGGACAATTCAGCAACTCCTCGATCCCGAACATCAAGGGCGCCAATGATTTCCACGGACCAGCCTTCCACACCTCCGAGTGGGACGATTCCGTCGACCTGACCGGGAAGCGGATCGCCGTGATCGGGGCGGGGGCCAGCGGATTTCAATTGGTTCCGGCCATCGCGCCGATCGCCGGGCACGTCGACGTCTTCCAGCGCACCCCGCAGTGGATGACCCCCAACGTCAGCTACCACGAACCCATCGGTGCGGGCGCCCAGTGGGCTACGCGCCACCTGCCGTATTACGGCCGTTGGTTGCGGTTCGTGCAGTGGTGGAGTTTCGCCGACGGCGCGACCGACCTGGTGGTGATCGACCCCGATTGGGACACTGACGGATTGTCCTGCGGCAAGGCCAATCACGAGATCCGGGAGCTGCTCGTCGCCTGGATTCGCGCCTTGACCGACGACGAGGATCTTTTGGATAAGGTCATCCCGAAGTACCCGCCATTCGGCAAACGCATGCTGCAGGACAACGGAACCTGGCTACGAACACTGCAGCGCGACGACGTCGAGTTGATCCGCGACGGTATCTCTGAGATCACCGCTGACGGGGTCACCACGCTCGACGGTGCACACCGGCGGGCCGACGTGTTGATCTGGGCTACCGGCTTCGACGTCAACCACCAGCTCGGACCCATCAACGTGGTGGGCCGCGACGGGGTTGCGCTCAATGACGCGTGGGGCGACTCGGCGTATGCCTATCTCGGCATTACGGTCCCGAACTTCCCTAACTTCTTCTGCCTGTTCGGACCGGGCACCAATGCCGTCAACGGCACCAGCCTCATCTACTCGTCCGAGTGCCAGATGCGCTACATCCTCGGATGCATCGACATGGTGGCCGCGGACGGCCTGGCGTCGCTCGCACCGAAGGCCCACGTGTGCGACGACTACAACCGACGCAGCCGCGAGAAACTGAGGACGATGGTGTACACCCACCCCGCCGTGGGCCGCAGTTACTACAAGAACTCCGCGGGCGACGTGCCGAGCCTGTTCGCCTGGCGCATCGCCGAGTACTGGAAGTGGACCAACCGTCCGGACCCCGACGACTACGAATTCAACCGCTGACCGGTCAGAGCTCATCTGTCGCGTCATGAATCCATGACAGATCGCCATTTTCGGCGAGATCCTCGAAAAAGGCCGCCGGCGCCTGGTCCCGAAGCGTGGCCATATCGCAGTAGTCCTTCCAGACCTCGATCTTGTGGTCGACGACGCGATGAACGGTGACAAATCTCAAGAACGCCGATTCGCCCGTCGGCCAATGCCAGGTCTCGGAATGTTCGAACATCGCATCTATTCCGTTGGAGAGCAGCAGACCCGGATGGTTCTCGTAGCTCTCGAGAAGGTCGAAGGCGAGACGTATCCGCTTGACCACGTTGACGGGTCCCTTCGCCGCGGCCGCCGGGAGCGCCATATCAGCGTACAGACAGTCATCGGCAAGATAGCTCTTCATTTTTTCCCAGTCGCGATCCGAAAGCGCCTGCCACATCCCCAGTACTGTTTCCTCAACGGACACTGGCCATTTCCCTTCGCGTGACTCGAGAACGATTCCGTGTGCGCCGGCTCGGTAACCGGTCTGCTACTCGATGTTGTGAATCTGCCATATTTCAGAGCGAGGATCTGCCAATCGGCGCCACCAGAAAGGCACCAAATGATCAACCGCAGGGATCTCGCCAAGTTCGCCGGCATGACAGCGGCGGGCATCTCGCTTGCGGGCTGCGCGTCGAAAGACGCGTCACCCGAAGGCCTTACTCCTCACACCTCCTTCGCGTCACTGAAGCACGTCGACGCCGGTGTGCTGAACGTCGGCTACGCCGAGGACGGGCCGCCCACAGGGCAACCCGTGATCCTGCTGCACGGCTGGCCGTACGACATTCACAGCTATGTCGACGTCGCGCCGGCGCTTGCGGCCAGGGGGTACCGGGTGATCGTGCCGTTTCTGCGCGGCTACGGCACCACGACATTTCGCTCAGCTGACGCCTTCCGCAACGGTCAGCAGTCTGTCGTCGCGGTGGACGTCGTAGCGCTGATGGACGCGCTCAAGATTCCCAAGGCGATCATCGGCGGCTTCGACTGGGGCTCGCGCACCGCGGCGATCATCGGGGCACTCTGGCCCGACCGGTGCAAGGCGCTGGTCGCCGTCAGCGGATACCTGATCATCAACCTGCAGAACAACCTGAAGCCGTTGCCGCCCGAAAGTGAATACGGGTGGTGGTACCAGTACTACTTCGCCACCGACCGCGGCCTCTCGGGCTACCGGCAGAACACGGCCGACTTCAACAGGTTGATCTGGAAGCAGGCCTCGCCGCGGTGGAACTTCAGCGACGCCACATACCGGCGCACAGCGGCAGCGTTCACCAATCCGGACCACGTCGCCATCGTCATCCACAACTACCGCTGGCGGTTGAGCCTGGCCAACGGCGAGCCGCAGTACGACCCGTTGGAGCAGCGCCTATCCGCGAGGCCGGTGATCGGCGTACCGACCGTCACGATTGCGAGCGACTTCGACGGGTCGGCCATGGACGGCAAGTCGTACCGAAATCAATTCTCGGGCAAATACTCTCACCGCATTCTCGCAGGCATCGGCCACAATGTCCCTCAAGAAGCGCCGCAAGAGTTCGCGAACGCGATCGCCGATGCGGACGCGATGTAAGGGGAATAGGTTGCACGATGCCGGTGTCGTAACCGGTATGACAAAGGCAGTGCGGTTCGACAACTAGGTGGCATCGACGTGCTCGAGGTACGCGATGTTGAGCGTCCGGTGCCCGGCGATGGTGAAGTGCTGGTCGAGGTGAAGGCCGCCGGGATCAATCCCGGTGAGGCGAAGATCCGGGCCGGCGTGCTCAAAGACGTGTTTCCGGCCACCTTCCCCTCGGGTCAGGGCAGCGACCTCGCCGGCGTCGTCGCGGCCGTCGGTCCCGGCGTCACCACGTTCGCTGTCGGCGACGAAGTTCTGGGCTTCTCCGAAAAACGGTCCAGCATGCGGAGTTCGCGGCGGTTCCCGCTGACCAGCTGACAGCCAAGCCGGGACGGTTGTCCTGGGAGGTCGCCGGCGGTCTCTTCGTTGCTGGCACCACCGCCTACGCGGCCGTGCGTTCCGTGCGGCTCGAGCCGGGCGATGTCGTCGCCGTCTCCGGGGCAGCGGGTGGCGTCGGCAGCATCGCGGTCCAGTTGGCCCGGCGCGCCGGGGCGACGGTCCTGGGCATCGCCGGACCGAGCAACGACGATTTCCTCAACGATCACGGCGTCACGCCCGTGAACTACGGCGATCGTTTGGCCGACCGGTTGCGCGCCGCGTCACCGTCGGGCGGGGTGGACGCGTTCCTCGATTTGTTCGGGGGCGGGTATGTCGAACTGGCCGTCAACGAGCTCGGAGTCGCGCCGCAGCGCGTGGACACGATCATCGACTTCCCGGCGATAGAGGCGTTCGGGGTGCAAGGGGCGGGCCGACGCCGCGAACGCCGACGTGCTCGCGGAGCTGGCTGATCTGGCGGCCACGGGCGAGCTCGAGGTGCCGATCGCCGGCGTGTTCGCGCTGGCCGACATCCAGAGCGCCTTCAAGGAGCTGGAGCAGAATCACACTCGCGGCAAACTGGTGTTACGGCCTTGACCACGCGTTGGTTTTGCGATGGCTGCGTTCAGGTGCTGCGGATGACCGTGCCTCGATTGGCGGTAGTCGGCGAAAATGCTTGCAGTGACGGCCATTACCGGTCTGTATGCGATCGACGGATTGCGCGTCGGAGGCACGTCCAGGAAAACAGCGCACGCTGCTAGGCCGGACACACTCAGAACATAGCTCATTCTTAGGTTGACTACCTACCGTTAGGCCGTCGGGGGTGAAAACGCAGCTTGCGTCACCTCACGAGGGGAGTTCA
>JAVHWG010000484.1:0-4087 GCA_032159965.1 Mycobacterium sp. | reverse complement strand
GCCGCCGAATGCCGAACCGACAAGCCATGCGTAGTCCTTGGTCGCATCGGCACCCTCCGGCCCGATCTGGGGCCCGACCGAGCGCACGCCTTGGGTGATGGAGTCGCCCAGGAACTCGATGCGCGGTCCCTTCGGCGCCGCCGACGGGAGCGCCCGGGCGCCCGGATCCAGCAGGAAACCGGTCAGATTGAGACCGGACTGCAGTGGCGGCGTCCAGCGGTTGGCCCGCTCGTCCACATCACGCACGTCCAGTTCGAGCGTGTGCTCACGTCCGTGCAGCCCGTGAGGCGTGAAGTCGATCTCACCACGATCGACCTGGTACTGGGTCGCCGGTCCGCCGTCGATGCGCACGTAGATCCGTGGTGGGTTGGTGATCGCGGTGACGTCGAAGAGAGCGCTGACGTGTGCACCGGTGAATCGAAGCGAGACCCGCGACCCGGAGTTGACCGTGGTGTCGCTCGTCGTGCTCTGGCCCCATCGCCCGAGCAGCTGCAGATTCGGATCGGACGCGGCGATCCGAGTCGGCGCGGCGGAGCCGTGGGCGGACGGGGCCGCAACGACGCTCAGGCACGCACCGGCCATCACGGCGATCGCAGCAGCACTGACGAGACGGCGATGCGAGCTCGGCGATATGCGGTCTATGCGGTTCATGACGCGAAGCTACTGAGCGGCCTCATGGGCAGCAACGGTTTGTCCGGCATCGGCCAGGTATGTCGGATGCGCCGATTGCTGGACCAGCTCAGGCCCGTGACCGGTCGCGTGGCCTGTCAGTCTGTAAGGCTCCAGAGACCGCGCAGCACGTTGCCCACGGTCTTGCCCGCGATAGTTTCGGCAAAGCCGATGCCCTGGCAGGCCAAGAGGTCCGCCCTGGCGGCCTCCAGTTGATCGCGCAGCTGTAAAATATTGACGTCCTTGGTTCCGTACTTCCAGGCCCAGGTCGCCGCCATCGTCATCTTGCTAAATCCGGTAGCTCCCTGCAAATCAGTAAAGTCCTTGATCTGCTGAAGCAGATCCTGTACGCGCTGCTTTTCCGCCTCGCACGCCATGATTGTGATTCCCCTCAGCAAAGTCATTGCCCAGCAGGCATCCGATTACTACTGTCCTTCTTCTGCAAATAGGCTCGCGATATCAAGATCGCGCAACTCTGCAAACCCGGGGTCCGTGTCGATGACTTGTTGGAACTGCTTCGCCGCCTCCAGTGTCGGCTCGTCGAGCTGCTCAACGGTTTGTACGTCTGTCCAATCCGTCACGCTCTCTGCCGCCGCAGATCCAGCTTCGACCTGTTGCCATTGGTCGCCGTCCCACCAGTAATTCCCATCCTCCGACAGCTGCGCTCCTGGGGGTGGTGAACTCATAAATCCCTCCGTAATCCGGAATGGTAATAGCGACGAGTTGTCGCAAATGATCACGCCCAATATGGCCCCCACCAGCGAAGGCGTGCCAGGTTTCGGGGCTACGCATCGGGAGCCTGCACCTGCCCCTGGGGGAAACCCCCGTTTCCCCCAGGCGAAGCTAGCCAGACCCTCGAGTCGCGACGGCAGCCCAGGTAGCAGGGCGGCGCTGCTCGCAGTAGAGAAGCGGCGAGGTGGGGCGGCTGGACGCGCGGCGCACAGAAGAGGCCCCCGGTCAGCGGTGACGCCGACCAGGGGCCCTCTTCGATTGTGATCAGCCGGCGTTAGTTGTCGCCCTCCGACGTGGGGATGTAGGCGCCCGGCGCCTGGTTCGGCGAGTAGATCTTGTCCTCACCCGGGTAGGGCTTCGTCCAGCCTCACCCCCACAACCCCGGCCCACCCCACTCGATCCGGAACCAGGAACGCTCGGCGCGTCGCCACGATGGCAATGATGCCGGTGGCCGCAGCGGCACCACTCTTCTTGTCGTCGTCCGCGACGGCGGGCACACCACCGAAGCCGTTCGAGACGCACTGCCCTGCCGCGGCCACGCTCGTGGCGATCGCGCAGCTCGATCCGTACTACCAGGGCACGCTGCGCGCCACCGTCGACCTGAACGGCAACGGGATGGTCTGTGCGCAGCAGCTGCCGGACGCCGCGGCGACGGCGCTCGCCATCACACCGCCGGGCTTTCCGCTCTATCACTTTTCAGACGACTTTGTCAGCCGCTGACCGCGTCCTGCCGGTGCCACCGCGTCACTCCGCCGGGTGCGGGCTCACCAGTTTCCCCGTTGCAGGCCTTGATCATCGAGATGTCCAGATCCTGCTCAGCGACAGCGCCCCGTCCTCCGTCCGCCACCGATAGAACATCTCCTCGATGACCTGGAGCCGCTTACACACCCGCGGGCACCGAAGTGCTGCATAGGATCGAGCAACTCGCGGCCGCGCAGCGCAGCGCACTATTCGGCTACATCGAAGCCTTCTACGACACCACGCACTCAACGGCGCCTCGACCACTGGCGGTAGGCAGCGGTAGTTACTCGGTGATGGCAACACCAAGCGAATCCGCGGCGAGGAACTTCGGCGCGCCCTTCTCGTAAAATTCTTCGATCTCGGTGATCGTAAAACCACCCTTGGTTACGAGTTGCGCGATCGGCCGGTCGAGATTGCAGCCGCCGAACAAGCGCTGCTGTATGCCGTTGAGGCGGTGCTGCCAACGCTGCACATTTGAGTCTGGAGCGAGACCGTGCTCGACGAAGTGCAGCCGACCACCGGGCTTAAGGACCCGGCGCAGCTCCCGCAATGCGGCCACGGCGTCCGGGATCGTGCACATCGTCCAGGTGGACAGCGCAGCATCAAAAGTGTCGTCCTCGAACGGCAGGCCTTGGGCGTCCAGGCCGACTCGCTCGATCGGGACGCTACTTGCCGCGACGCGCTTGCGTGCGAGCTGCCAGGCGACGTCGGACGGCTCGACTGCGACAACTCGGGTCACCGCGCCTGGATATTGGCTCACGTTGTTGCCCGAGCCGAATCCGACCTCGATGACGTCGCCACTGAGTCCTGCGCAGACTCGCTCACGATACGGTCGGGAGCTCTTCATGCCGCACGCCTTGTCGACGATGCGCGGCAGGACGTACTCGCCGTAGATACCCACGCTTTTCACCTCTTAGCGCGTCGGTGTTCGCTCCGATAGTAGGACGGCACGCAAGCGAGCCATGAGACATAGCCCCATGCCGGTCGGTTAGAACATCGTCGTGCGTGGCTCGTGTCCGACTCTGGCTCACCGACATCACCGAGCACGTCACCGGCGAGGGCAAGCTCTACCTCTGCGCGATCAAGGACGTGTACTCGAACCGGATCGTCGGCTACTCCATCGACTCGCGGATGAAGGCCCGCCTGGCCGTGGCCGCGCTGGACAACGCCGTCGCCAGGCGCCGCGTCGACGGCGCTGAGGTGGCTGGCTGCATCCTGCACTCGGACCGCGGGTCGCAATTCGGTCACGGAAACTGCAACGGGCCCTGACCCGGTACTCGATGGTCGGCTCGATGGGCCAAGTCGCCTCGGCCGCCAACAACGCGGCCATGGAGTCCTTCTTCTCGCTGCTGCAGAAGAACGTCTTCAACCGCCAACCCTGGCGTACCCGAGACGAGCTGCGCCTCGCGATCGTCACCTGGATCGAACGCACCTACCACCGCCGTCGCCGACAGGCAGCGCTCGGCCGATTGACCCCCATCGAATACGAGACGATCATGACCGCACCCGCCACCCAGGCGGCCTAACCGAACTGTCACCGTTCGTGCAGTAGACCCCACTCCCTACCGGTCGATCTGGGCGGAAGGCGCACCCTCACGTGACCGAGGATTTTTTGAGCCGTCGTGTCGAAATGGCTTCGCCCTGATCGACGAGTAGATGACAAACGAAGCTCTGAACAGAAGGGTCGAGAAATGGAAACCATCAATCTGGGTAACGCGGATGGGCTGCCACCGGTCGACTGGCCCGACGTCGTCGCGAAGCTCGAGGCGGGCTCGGCACCACCACCCGACGCGCTCAACGCTCGCACGACCTGGCTGTCCACCGTCAACGAGGACGGCAGCCCGCATGTGACCGCCGTGGGCGCCATATGGATGGACGGCACCTTCTGGTTCCAGACCGGCGCACGCACGCGCAAGCACCGCAATGTCGCCCGCGATCCGCGATG
>JAVHWG010000477.1:0-9301 GCA_032159965.1 Mycobacterium sp. | reverse complement strand
CTGCCCCACAAAGCAATACAGGCAAATGGGACGCCGGTCCGTGGGATCCGACGCTGCCCGCGGTTCCCAGTGCAGTCGTCAGCGGCGACCCGATCGCGATCATCAACTCGGTGCTGGGGATGTCGGCGACCTCGTCTCAGGTGACTGCCAACATGGGCAAGCAGTTCCTGACGTCGATGGGCATCATCAAGCCAGGTGACACAGGCATCACCAACGGCCGGATACCGCGGGTGTACGGGCGGCAGGCCTCCGAGTACGTGATCCGGCGGGCGGGATCACAACTGGGCGTTCCGTACTCCTGGGGCGGCGGCAACGCGGCAGGTCCAAGCCACGGTATCGACGACGGGGCGGGCACCGTCGGGTTCGACTGCTCGGGCCTGATCCTCTACGCGTTCGCCGGCGTCGGCATCAAGCTGCCGCACTACTCGGGATCGCAATACGACATGGGTCGCAAGATCCCGGCATCACAGATGCGCCGCGGCGACGTCATCTTCTACGGGCCCGGCGGTGCCCAGCACGTGACCCTCTACCTCGGCAACGGCCAGATGCTCGAAGCCCCGTACACGGGCTCGACCGTCAAGGTTTCGCCGGTTCGCACCAGCGGCATGACGCCGTTCGTCGTGCGCTACATCGAGTACTGACCAGGTGGTGATTTTCTCTTGCGCCCGATGAACCTGTCGCGTTCGTTGAGTCTGTTCCGGATCCTCGTAGTGGCGGTAGCGCCCCTGCTGATCGTGACGGCGCCGAGTGCCATGGCAGACCCGCAAGGCGGGGCGTGGGATCCGACGCTGCCGCAGACCATCAGTGCCGGCGCACCCGGCGACCCGGTGGCGATCGCGAACGCGTCCATCCAGGCCAGCACCCAGGCTGCCCAGACGACGATGGACATGGGCCGGGGCTTTCTCAGCAGTATCGGCATCCTTCCCAAGAACGCGGCGGCGGCCGCGCCGGGCGGTCGCGTCCGCGGCCCCCAAGCGGTCGAGTACGTGATCCGTCGCGGCGCATCGCAGATGGGGGTGCCGTACTCGTGGGGCGGGGGCAGTCTCACCGGCCCCAGCACCGGCGTCGACGACGGCGCGAACATCAACGGGTTCGACTGCTCGGGCCTGATGCGATACATGTTCGCCGGCGTCGGGGTGTTGATCCCACGATTCAGCGGGGATCAGTACAACGCCGGCCGGCACATTCCGCCGTCTCAGGCCAAGCGCGGCGATCTGATCTTCTACGGGCCGGGCGGCGCCCAGCACGTCACGATGTACCTGGGTAACGGCCAGATGCTGGAAGCGTCGTCGTTGAAGGGCAAGGTCGCCATCAGCCCGGTCCGCAGCCCGGGAATGACGCCTTACCTGACCCGCATCATCGAGAGCTGACGCCACACCCGGATCGCCTGGTTGGGTCCTTGCCAGCCTGACCTACGTCGACGGAACTCCAGACGCCTGGAATAGTTGACGGCGACACACCGCATCGACAGCGTGGAAGGACCCTTCATGAGTTCACCAGGTGGGCCCCCGCAGGGTCCCGGAGGCTTCTCGCCCGCGTCCCAGGGGGTCGAGCGCAGCTCGGGGGGGCCATCAGGTCCAGGGTCGGGCCCGGCCGGCTACTCGGCGGGCGGCCCGACCGCGCAGTCAGGTGGTCCGCCGCCAGACCGCAACGGCAACCTCGCGTCCGATATCCACACCTTGGAGCGGGCGGTGTTCGAGGTCAAGAGGATCATCGTCGGCCAGGACCAGCTGGTCGAGAGGATGCTCGTCGGCTTGCTTGCCAAGGGCCATGTGCTGCTCGAAGGCGTGCCCGGCGTGGCGAAGACGTTGGCTGTCGAGACGTTCGCCAAGGTCGTCGGCGGCACATTCGCCCGTATCCAGTTCACCCCCGACCTGGTGCCCACCGACATCGTCGGGACGCGCATCTACCGGATGGGCAAGGAGGAGTTCGACATCGAGCTCGGCCCGGTGGTGGTGAACTTCCTGTTGGCGGACGAGATCAACCGCGCGCCCGCCAAAGTGCAGTCCGCGCTGCTCGAGGTGATGGCCGAACGCAAGATCTCGATCGGCGGGAAGACGTTCCCGCTGCCGGCCCCGTTCCTGGTGATGGCCACCCAGAACCCGATCGAGCAAGAGGGTGTCTACGCCCTGCCCGAGGCTCAACGGGACCGGTTCCTCTTCAAGATCAATATCGACTACCCGTCGCCCGAGGAAGAGCGGGAGATCATCTACCGGATGGGCGTCACCCCACCTCAGCCGAAGCAGATCCTTGCGCCCGGCGATCTGCTCCGACTCCAGGAAGTGGCGGCCAACAACTTCGTCCACCACGCGCTGGTGGACTATGTGGTGCGCGTCGTCACCGCCACCCGTCGGCCCGACCAGTTCGGCATGCCCGATGCGAAGGCCTGGATCGCCTACGGCGCATCACCACGCGCGTCGCTCGGCATCATCGCCGCCTCACGCGCGCTCGCACTGGTTCGCGGACGCGACTACGTGATCCCGCAGGACGTCATCGAAGTCATTCCAGATGTGCTGCGGCACCGCTTGGTGCTCACCTATGACGCGATGGCCGACGAGATCTCGTCCGAGACGGTGATCACCCGGATTCTGCAGACGGTAGCCCTACCGCAAGTGAATGCCGTCCCACAGCAAGGGCATTCGGTGCACCCGGTGGTGCCAGCCGCAGCGGCGGCTAGCGGTCGGTGAGTTCGTCGACGGGTCGAGGCGTCGACCTACCCTCGCTGAAACGCGGCCAGATCCGGGATCCGGAGCTGTCCGTGGCGCTCAGGAAACTCGAGCTGACCATAAGACGAAAGCTCGACGGCGTGCTGCACGGCGACCATCTCGGCCTGCTTCCCGGTCCGGGGTCCGAACCAGGAGAGTCGCGGGTCTACCAACCCGGCGACGACGTCCGCCGGATGGACTGGTCCGTGACCGCGCGCACCACGCACCCGCACGTTCGGCAGATGATCGCCGACCGCGAGCTGGAGACGTGGCTGGTAGTCGACATGTCCGCCAGCCTGGACTTCGGCACCACCGGCTGTGAAAAGCGCGATCTGGCGGTTGCTGCCGCGGCCGCGATCGCGTTCCTGAACAGCGGCGGGGGCAACCGGCTCGGCGCGGTGATCGCCAACGGGCAGGACATCATCCGGGTGCCTGCACTGTCCGGCCGGATGCACGAACACAACCTGCTGCGGGCGATCGCAACCTCACCGCGGGCGAAGGTCGGAGTGCGTGGCGACCTGGCCGCCGCGATCGACGCACTTCGTCGCCCCGAGCGCCGCCGCGGCATGGCGGTGATCATCAGCGACTTCCTCGGCCCCATCACCTGGATGCGTCCGCTGCGCGCGATCGCGGGCAGGCACGAGGTGCTGGGAATCGAGATCCTCGACCCGCGAGATGTGGAGCTGCCCGATATCGGCGACGTCATCCTGCAGGACGCAGAGACGGGCGTCACCCGGGAGTTCACCATCGACCACAAGCTGCGCGACGACTTCGGCAAGGCCGCCGCGGCACACCGCGAGGAGGTGGCGCGCACCCTGCGGCGCTGCGACGCACCGCTGCTGAGCCTGCGCACGGACCGCGACTGGATCGCTGACGTGGTGCGGTTCGTCAGCAACCGGCGCAGGGGAGCGCTCGCGGGACGGTAGCGGTGATCGCGCTGCCGGCACTCGACCACACGGACGAAATGACACCACTGAAATGACAAGCCGTAATCACACGCGTGAAATGACACGAGTCGAACCGTCATGAACATTCCGCTCCTGGGCCCGATGACGTTGTCCGGCTTTGCGCACGCGTGGTTCTTCTTCTTCCTCATCGTGCCCGTCGCCCTCGTCGTGCTGTATGTCTTGACGCAGTTGGCGCGGAAGCGTCGGGTGCTGCGATTTGCGAATATGGAGTTGTTGGAAAGTGTTGCCCCACAACGGCCGAAGCGCTTTCAACATCTACCCGCCATCCTGTTGGTGCTTTCGCTTGTCCTGCTCACGGTCGCGATCGCCGGGCCGACGCGTGACGTGCGGATCCCGCGCAACCGTGCGGTGGTGATGCTCGTCATCGACGTGTCGCAGTCGATGAAGGCAGACGATGTGCCGCCCAGCAGGCTAGAGGCCGCGCAGGTGGCCGCTAAGCAGTTCGCCGACGAGCTCACCCCGGGAATCAATCTCGGTCTGATCGCCTATGCCGGCACCGCGACGGTTCTGGTTTCGCCTACCACCAGCCGCGACGCCACCAAGCGTGCGATCGACAACCTGAAACTGGCCGACCGCACCGCTACCGGCGAAGGCATCTTCACGGCGCTGCAGGCCATCGCCACCGTCGGTGCGGTGATCGGCGGCGGTGACAAGCCGCCGCCGGCACGGATCGTGCTGTTCTCCGACGGTAAGGAAACGGTCCCGTCGAACCCCGACAACCCCAAAGGCGCTTATACGGCGGCACGTACCGCCAAAGAGCAGGGTGTGCCGATATCGACTATCTCCTTCGGCACCAAGGAGGGCTACGTCGAAATCAACGACCAGCGCCAACCGGTGCCCGTCGACGACGAGACGATGAGGAAGGTCGCTGATCTATCCGGCGGCGAGACGTTCAGCGCGTCCAACCTGAACGAGTTGAAGAGCATCTTCTCGACGCTGCAGGACCAGTTCGGCTACGAGACCATTCGCGGAGACGCCAGCACAGGTTGGTTGCGGCTGGGTGCGGTGGTGCTGGCGCTGGCGGCACTGGCTGCCTTGGCGATCAATCGTCGGCTGCCGGGCTAGTCACACCGCGGCAGTCGATTTCGGGCGCACGCAGCGCACGCGTTAGGTTTGCGGGCATGGCTTCGGGCGGACAGAGAAACAAGACGTCTGCGGACGCGAGGAGCAGAAGATGACCGTGACCGACAACGACGCCGGCGCCGACAGCGCGGGTCAGGCCGCCGCCGGCCGACCGCCGTTCGTGTCGCGATCCGTGCTGGTGACCGGCGGGAACCGGGGCATCGGGTTGGCCATCGCGCGGCGGCTGGCCGCTGACGGGCACAAGGTGGCTGTCACGCACCGCGGCTCGGGGGCTCCCGAGGGGCTGTTCGGAGTCGAGTGCGACGTCACCGACAACGACGCAGTCGACCGCGCCTTCAAGAAGGTCGAGGAGCATCAGGGTGCGGTGGAGGTGCTGGTCTCCAACGCCGGCATCTCGGCGGACGCGTTCCTCATCAGGATGACCGAGGAGAGATTCGAGAAGGTCATCAACGCGAACCTCACCGGGGCGTTCCGGGTTGCCCAGCGTGCCTCCCGCAGCATGCAGCGGAACCGGTTCGGCCGGATGATCTTCGTGGGTTCGGTCTCCGGCAGCTGGGGCATCGGGAACCAGGCCAACTACGCGGCCTCCAAGGCGGGTCTGATCGGCATGGCGCGCTCTATCTCCAGGGAGCTGTCCAAGGCGGGGGTAACCGCCAACGTGGTGGCTCCCGGCTATATCGACACCGAGATGACCCGCGCGCTGGACGAACGGATTCAGGCCGGGGCGCTGGATTTCATCCCGGCCAAGCGGATCGGGACCGCCGACGACGTCGCCGGGGCGGTCAGCTTCCTGGCGTCCGAGGATGCGAGCTACATCGCCGGCGCGGTGATCCCGGTCGACGGCGGCCTCGGCATGGGCCACTGACGTGGGCCACTGAAAGGGTTGGAAATGCAAGAACTGCTCGAAGGCAAGCGGATCCTGGTCACCGGGATCATCACCGACGCGTCGATCGCGTTCCACATCGCTCGCGTGGCCCAGGAGGCCGGAGCGGAACTGGTGCTCACCGGGTTCGATCGAATGCGGCTCATCCAGCGGATCGCGGACCGACTGCCGGAAAAGGCGCCGCTGCTGGAACTGGACGTGCAGAACCAGGAGCACCTCGCCACCCTCGCCGACCGAGTGACCGAGGCGATCGGCGCAGGCAACAAGCTGGACGGGGTGGTGCATTCGATCGGGTTCATGCCGCAGAGCGGCATGGGCGTCAACCCCTTCTTCGACGCCCCGTTCGAAGATGTGGCCAAGGGCATTCACATCTCCGCGTACTCGTACGCATCGCTGGCTAACGCACTGCTGCCGATCATGAATCCGGGGGGCGGCATCGTCGGGATGGATTTCGACCCCACCCGCGCAATGCCGGCGTACAACTGGATGACCGTTGCCAAGAGTGCGCTCGAATCGGTCAACAGATTTGTCGCACGCGAAGCCGGCAAGGTTGGCGTGCGGTCCAATCTCGTTGCCGCGGGGCCTATTCGGACGCTCGCGATGAGCGCGATCGTCGGTGGCGCGCTCGGCGACGAGGCCGGTGCCCAGATCCAACTGCTGGAAGAGGGCTGGGATCAGCGCGCCCCGGTCGGATGGAACATGAAGGACCCGACGCCGGTGGCCAAGACGGTGTGCGCGTTGTTGTCGGACTGGCTGCCCGCGACCACCGGAACTGTGGTCTACGCAGACGGCGGCGCGCATACGCAGTTGCTGTAGATGGCCACCGATGAGCCGCTTGCGCGAAGAGAAATAGGCGATGAGCCGCTTGCGCGAAGAGAAATAGGTGATGAGCCGGTTGCGCGAAGAGAAATGGCCGATGATGTTGACGCGGTGCTGCTGCAGTCGTTCGGCGGCCCGGAGGGGCCCGAGCAGGTGCGCCCGTTCCTGGAGAACGTCACTCGCGGCCGGGGCGTACCTGTAGAGCGGCTCGATGACGTCGCCCGGCATTACCTGCATTTCGGTGGTGTCTCGCCGATCAACGGGATCAACCGCGCACTCATCGACCAGATCCGCGCTGAACTCGCCGACCGCGGCCGCAACCTGCCCGTGTATTTCGGAAATCGCAACTGGCAGCCATTCATCGAGGACACCGTCGCCACGATGCGTGACGACGGCATCCGTCGGGCCGCCGTCTTCACGACGTCGGCCTGGGGTGGGTATTCCAGCTGCACGCAATATCTCGAGGACATCGCGCGGGCGCGGGAGGCGGCCGGCGAAGGAGCTCCGGAGCTGGTGAAGTTGCGCCACTACTTCGACCATCCGCTGCTGGTGCAGATGTTCGCCGAGGCGATCGCCGCCGCGGCGGCCGGGCTGCCGGCCGCGGTACGCGATCACGCCCGCCTCGTATTCACTGCGCATTCCATTCCCGTGCAGGCGAATTCGCGCTGCGGGGTGGATCTGTACAGCCGTCAGGTGGGCTATGCCTCGGCGCTGATCGCCGCGGCGGCCGGGTACCGCGAACACGACCAGGTGTGGCAGTCGCGGTCAGGTCCGCCGCGCATCCCCTGGCTGGAGCCCGACGTCTCAGATCACGTGCGGGCACTGGCCGCGGCGGGAACGCCGGCCGTAATCGTCTGCCCCGTCGGCTTCGTCGCCGATCACATCGAGGTCGTATGGGATCTCGACGAGGAATTGCGGCTCCAGGCTCAGGACGCGGGCATCGCGTTCGCGCGGGCTGCCACCCCCAACGCCGACCGGCGCTTCGCGCGCCTGGCAGTCGACCTCGTCGACGAGCTGCGCACCGGCCGACAGCCCGAACGGGTCAGCGCGCCGAATGCCGTTCCGCTGAGAGGACCTTCGGTCAACGGCGCACCCTGCGCCCAGGAGTGCGTACGGGCGCGCTAGTCGCCGCGCCAGGCCGAGTGCATTATTGCGGTGACCGCCGCTATCCGGGCCGAGCGCACCACCGCCGAGAGGGGCTTGAGCGCCTCGTTGGCGATCACAGCGTCCGACGACGTCTGAGTGCCGATCGGCATCAGGCCTGAGCTGACCGCGATGATGGCGTCGACGCGGGCCGCGTTCTCCAGGACACGCAGGGCCCGCGCCGGCGCATCGTCGGGAGCCCGGTGCTGACGGGTGGATTCCAGCACCTTCTCCACCATGCCGCGCGGATCGGCGACGTCGAATTCCGGGCGGATCGCTCCGAGGGCTTCGGCAGCCGAGCGCACAGCGGACCGCAACGCGAATTCGGCCTCGCCGAGATCTTGATGTGGGAGCGACGGCGCCGTCGCCAACGCATGTGCCGTCCACACCACCGCGCAGGGTTCCGCGTCGTCGTCGTCGGATTCGCTGTCGCCGTAATCGAATTCGGGCACCAGACCGATCGTCGACCGTCGGTCGTTGGACACGATCAGCGCTTCGCCGGCGGCAAGCGCGTCGCGTTCGAACGCCGTGCCCGCGACGAGCCCGCGGACATCCCCGGGGATGGGCAGGACGACGCTCATCGCGGGTTCGCTGCCCCGTTGCCCGGACGCCGTGCGCAACGTTCGAAGCAACATCACAGCGCTGGCCTCGTCGAGATCGGGCCACGGCAGCCCGGTGCGCTGCGCGGCCGCCGAGTCATATGCAGTGACAAAATGCTTTGGCGCCCACAGTGATAACGCGTCGAGGACGTCGTCTGGCGCAGCTGATCCCGCGAGCCAGGCATTGGCCCACACCGCCAGCGACGCACTCGGGCACCACATGCTGACGGAGTGTAATAGTTCGCCGCAGACCCGGCCTCCTACGCGCTACGCTGGCGGCGTGAACGTGGCGCTCATCTGGCTGCTTGTCGGACTCGGGCTGGCGGGCGCCGAGGTGCTGACCGGCGATATGTTCCTGCTGATGCTGGGTGGGGGTGCACTGGCGGCCGCGGGTTCAGCGCTGATATTCGACGACCTGTGGGTCCAGGGCGCCGTTTTTCTGATCGCCTCGATCCTGCTCGTCGTCGGTGTTCGTCCCATCCTGCGTCGGCACCTGACCTCCGGGAAAGGCTTGCCGGAGCCCATGAAGGAGCTGGAAGGCAAAACCGCGCTGGTGCTCGACCAAGTGGCTCAGCACGCCGGCCAGGTGAAGCTCGACGGTCAGGTGTGGACGGCGCGGCCGTTGAACGAGACCGATGTTTTCGAACGCGGCGACCAGGTGACCGTCGTTCACATCGACGGCGCGACGGCAGTCGTCTCGAAGGTCATCTAAAGGGTCAACTCAAGGGTCATCTAAAGGGCTCGCCGGTCGACGCGACGGCGCGTACATGGAAGGGATTTCGTCATGGATGGATTCGTTGGGCCGTTGATCGTGCTCGCAGTGCTGGTCGTGCTCGCGATCATCATCGTCGCCAAATCGGTTGCGCTGATCCCGCAGGCGGAAGCGGCAGTGATCGAGCGTCTTGGCCGCTACAGCAAGACCGTTTCCGGGCAGCTGACGCTGTTGCTGCCGTTCGTCGACCGCATCAGGGCCCGTGTCGATCTGCGCGAGCGCGTGGTGTCATTCCCGCCGCAGCCGGTGATCACCGAGGACAACCTGACGGTGAACATCGACACCGTCGTCTACTTCCAGGTCACCAACCCGCAGGCCGCGGTGTACCA
>JAVHWG010000407.1:0-6866 GCA_032159965.1 Mycobacterium sp. | reverse complement strand
AGCTCGCCCAGCGCCAGGGTGAAGTCGAGGTCACCGAGCTGGGTCTGCTCCGGCGGGGCGGTCTGCAGGAAGGTCACGAACGCCTCGGCCTGCTCGGTGAACACCGCGACGTTCGGGACGTCCGCCGCTGCGGTGTAGGCCGCGCGCCAGTCGTGGAAGCGGATCTTGCCCAGGCCGCGGGTCGGTCCCTGCCGCCAGAGGAACTCGTCGTCGGCAGCGTCCTGGCGGGTCGGCACCGGCGGATAATCCTGCGGCTGGAACAGGTAGGCGGGCATGAACTTGAGCACGAGCGCGAGGTTCACCGCCACCGTGCCTTCGAGCCGCGGAAGGCAGGTGGTGTCGTACTTGGCGATCGTGATGAAGTTGTCCTTCTCGAACCCCTTCGCCGCCACGATGTCGCCGAGCTGCTGCATGACCCGCTCGCCCTCGGTGGTCACCTTCATCTTGGTGACGGGGTTGAACAGCAGGTACCGGCGGTCGTCCGGACCGGCGCTGCGGAAGTAGTCGACGGCGCGGTCACTGAACAGCTTCATCGCGATCAGCCGCGCGTAGGCCTCGACGAAGCCGGCGCGGACGTGGGACATCGCGGTCACCGGCTTGCCGTACAGGATGCGGTTGTGCGCGTGCGCGATCGACGCGTAGAAACCGTGGGTCGCGAGCCCGATCGCCCCGAAGCAGAGGTTGAACTTGCCGACGTTGACGGTGTTCAGCGCGGCGCTGAACGCGTTCTCACCGGTGTGCAGGATGTCGTCCGGACCGACCGGGTAGTCCTCGAGCCGGAACTCCGACACGTAGTTCTGCGACGGGACGACGTTCTGCACCAGGTGGTAGTTCGGATGGGCGCTGTCGGCGTAGAAGAAGACGTACTGGTCCGGCCCCTCCACGCCGTCGATCCGGCCGAAGACGGAGACGGTACGCGCGCAGTTGCCGTTGCCGATGTAGTACTTGCCGCCGTTCGCGCGAAACGTGCCGTCGCCGTTCGGGGAGAGCACCAAATCGGAGGAATAGATGTCGGCGCCGTGTTCGCGCTCGGACAGCCCGAACGCGGCCACGCCCCCCGCATCGAGCGCCGCCGCCGCGCGGGCACGGGCCGCGCCGTTGTCGCTCTGCCATACCGGGCCCAGACCCAGGCAGGTGACCTGCCACGGGTACCAGTAGGTGAGGCCGTAGAAGCCGAGCACTTCGGACATCGCCGCGACCCGAGCGGTGTCCCAGCGCTTCTCGTCATCGCCGGCCGCCTCGCGCGCCGGCGTCATGAAGGTGGCGAAGACCTTCTCCTTCGCGACGAACTCGAGGAAGTCCGGGTACCACGAGTGCGCGTGGTACTCACTGGTCAGCTTGGCCAGCCCGCCGGCTTCGAGCCAGTCGATCGTGGCCCGCAGCAGGCGCTTGGTCTCGGCGTCGAAGTGCGCCGGATCGTAGGTGCGCGGGTTGAGCAGCAGGTCAGTCGATGACGTGGGCATTCAGGAGGCCTTCCTCGGCGGCGATGGCCAGGACTGTATTAGACACTCCGGATTGCACTGGCGATCTTGTGCGATCCGCAGCAGGGGTGACCCGCTGCGGTCACGTCAACTGCTTCGTTCTCGCGGCTCACTCGGCGCCTGACCAACCACGCAACCCTAGGTCGCGACGGCGGTCATCCTGCGCAGGCGGCGTCGCAGGAACAGTCCGAGCACCGCTCCGTAGATGAGGTGGCCGAGCAGGCTCAACGCGAAGCTCGCCGGCGTCAGCCGGAACAGCAGTTGCTCGCCATGGGCGGGCAGCACGACGGTCGCCAGCAACCCCGTCCAGACGAACACCCCGTAGCCGACCGAGACCAGCACCGGACGCGCCGTGACCAACCGCGGCCGGATCGCGAGCACCATCCCGCAGAACGCGAAGTAGGCGAGTGCGATGCCGGCCCCGTCACCGAGGTAGCGCCAGGTGTAGCCGAGCGCCGTGTTCGATGGCTCGCCGGTGAGCCAGCCGCCGATGCGCGGGATGAAATCCGGCCAGATGCCGGCGGCGACCAGTGGCATGCGCACCGCGTCGTAGGCACCAACCGCCACGAGGCCGGCCACAGCCCCGTCGCGCGCCCAGCAGCCCTCTGGCGTGCGCCGCACGATCAGCGCGACGGCGACGAGCGCGAGCGGCAGCACGCATGCGAGCGCTGCGGTGCGCATCGGGAGCCAGCCGAGGACGGACAGCGGGATTGCGGTGACGGGCATGGCGCCGCACAGCATCAGCACGGCGGTGACGCCGAACCGCGGCCGAGCGCGCACGACTCCCGCGCGTGAATTGTCCGCGGCCGACGGCGGCCGGGTGAGAGTGAGTGTCATGGTGTTCCCCTTCTCCTGCACTACAGGGGAAGAGTCCGACCGGCCGTTCGCGATACCACTTACCCGTTTGTCGCTGAACGGCCGGAGTACCTTCACTTGCACCGACCGAAGAAAGAGGTCTCGTTCGAACGTCGGCTCAGGCACTGGGCTTGGGGAATCAGCCAACGTCTGCGACTACGTCGCAGTCGCCCGCACAGCCGGGCCAGGAGACCAGATGCATCGGATTACCTCTCGAGCGCGACGCATCGCGGTCGTGCTCGCCTTCGCCGTGCTCGCCACCGCCTGCAGCAGCAGCGGCGCGCCCCCGGCGACCAGCCCTCCGTCGTTCTGCGACACGATGAAGCAGGTGACGGATCTGCTTGCCCCCAACGCAGGGTCACGCGCGCCGGCAGCGACCAAGGCTCGCTACGACAGCGTCTTGACACTGCTCGGCCAGGCCAAGAAATCCGCTCCGCCGCGGCTCGTCGATGACCTGGCCACCTATGCCGATGCGATCCGCGGATTCACCGTCGCGCTGGCCAAGGTCGGCTACGACCTCGACGCCGTCCTCAAGACCCACAAAGGCGTGAAGTTGGCCGCGGACACGTCCCATGCGCTGTCTGCCGCCATCGTTCATGAACTCGTCGGCCCGTGCGGCATCGACCTCGGGCCTTCGCACGCACCGAACTGAGCCGTCAGCGCAGGTGCCGTTGCCGGTCCGAGAACTGCTCGGCGTGCTTGTCCGTGCCCAGCCGTCGACCGAGCGTGCCGGCCAATCCCGGCGCATTGCTGCCGATCCGCGCGCCGAGCCGCAGCATGAGGGGAGCGGCGTTCACCTCGGCCTTGTTGCGTTCGATCGCCGCGATCACCCCGGCGGCGACCTTCTCGGGACTGATGGTGCCAGCGCCGCTGGGTGGCTTCAGGCCGGTGTTGGCGAACATGCCGGCATCGCTGATGAAGCCCGGCTGCACGTTCGACACCCCGACACCGGTGCCATGCAGGTCCTGCCGCAGCCCGTGCGCGAATCCGCGTAACCCGAACTTGGTCATCGAGTACACCGCTGTGCCTGAGGTCGCCGCCAGCCCGCTCAGCGAGCCGATGAACACGATGTGCCCACGCCCCCGGCTGCGCATCTGCTCGGCGAAGGCGCGGGCCAACAGCGCGGGCGCGAGCGTGTTGACGTCCAGCGCCCGTTTGATCTGTTCGGGGGTGTAGTCGAGGACGTTTCCCGACCCGGGCAGAGCGGCGTTGAGCACCAGGACATCGACTTCGCCGGACTCGCGTGCGAGCCGCTGCACATCATCCAGTGAGCTGAGATCGGCCGCGATCGCCACCGCGTCGAGTTCCTTCGCCAGCGGCTCCAGCACGTCGGTGCGCCGACCGGTCAGGATCAGCTCGGCGCCGCGCGCCCGGAGAGCGCGCGCGATCGCCTCGCCCAAGCCGCCGGTCGCCCCCGTGACGAGTGCTCGCGCGCCGCCAAGCAAGAACTTCGTAGGCACGAACAGGATGCTCCCACGACCAGCGACGATCCGCCCTCGCGAGGTCGTCACCCCATCCGGTCGCCGCGCTCAGACGTGGAACTGGAACGTGGTGTAGTCACCGCCGATGTCGGCCGGGAGGTAGGCCTCGACGGTCTGCGCCCCCTCGCCGAACGTGGCCCTGATCCCCTCGATCGTGATCACGTGGAAGGCGCCACCGCCTGGGTACACGCTTGCCGGGTGTCCGAGGTAGTGATGGGACGTCTCCTCGTGGCCGTGCGCTCCGTTGATCCGGACGGTCGCCGCGAAGTCGTCGAGAGGCACCTCGCCGGTGCTCTCGACACCCAAGACGAGCGTGTCCGCGTTCGGGTCGTAGGCGCCGTTCCCGCCACCCTCGATGTACCACCGGCCCTGCGGCCCGGTCTGTTCGAACGAGTGCGCCGGCCGACCGTCGGTACCCGCCGGCCGCGGCGTCTCGTTGCGTAGGCACGCCCAGGTCTGGTTCCCGATCACCCCGTCCACCTGGATGTTGAACGACTGCTGGAACTGGTAGACCGCCTGCAGCATCGCGTCGGCGAAGTTGCCGTCGATCGGCAGGTTCGCACCGGTGTGGGTGTTGAGCAGGTCCTGCGCGTACTCGACCCAGCCGTCCTTGCCGTGGTCTCCGTAGTGCAGAGTCGGCTCGCCGCTCGCCTCCTCCGGTGGCTGCCACTCGGCGTCGGGCTCGGGCGGATACGGGTCGGGGGGATAGGGCTCGGGCGGATACGGATCGGGCGGCAGCGGGTGCGGTCCGCCGCCACCGCCGCCGCTCAGGGTGAAAGCGACCGGAACATTGTCGTCGCCCTCGCCGATCTGGGCGAGCGAGTGCCAGGCGGAGTCGTTCGCGGTGCCCGACACTGCCCCGGTTGCCGTGTTCTGCGCGTTGTTCGGGTTGTCCCAGTGCAGCTTCCACTCGCCGGTCTGCCCGATCAGGTACGACAGCTGACCCGTCTGGCCCTTCTTCGCCGGATCGGTGACACCTTGCGTGTCTGCCGACACGAACCGATCGGACTCCCCGGGCTTGATCGTCTGCTTCGGAAGGTCGACGAACCCGCCGCGCTGGTGGCTCTCGTCAACGAGCGTGAGCACCTGCTGCGTCGAGTTCGTGACGGTGATGATGCACCGGCTCGGGTGGTCGCCCTGTGGTTTCGGGTCCGGCGTCGGAGGTTTCGGGTCCGGCGGCTTGGGATCCACCTTCGGACCACCGGCGAGCGTGAAGTTGAAGCGCACCTTGTCGTGGCCACCGGTGGGCTCGTCCTCCACTGCGCTGTACTTCGAGGACTCGGCGCCGCCGAGCGTGTGGTCCGACGACGCGCTGCCGATGAACGGAAGGTCCCAGTGGACCGTCCACTCTGCCTGGCCCATGCCGCCGGCGTTGTACTTGACTGTGCCCTCGCAGCCGGTGCCGATGCTGTTCTCGGAGGAGACGACTCCGAAGCTGTCCTGCCCGCCTGGCGGAATCGAGTCGGCGCGGTCGGTCGCGAAGCGTCCGTGGTCGTTGTGCTCGTGGACGCGGAAGATGGTCATCGACGAGTGGTTCTTGACCGTGACGACCCCGGAGTACTTCGGGTTGATCGCCTGGATCGCCTGGATGACCAGCTGAACGTCGTGGATGATGTCGGTCATCGGTAGCTCCCCCGGGCATCCCAAGAACACGCTGAGTGCCTGACGAGTCTGGCACAACGCCAGGCCTGAGGTGACGTCGAATTTCGCCCCGAAGGGCGGGCGGACGTCCCGACATCGACGACCGCCCGGCCGTCCGCCGGGAGTCGCAGATATCGAAGTCAGCGAGACCTGCTGTCGTCGGCGAGCGGTCCATGACCACACCGGGAAATGACGTGCGCTGCTTCATGATCAATCCTGCAGTGCCCGATTCGAGGGGGGTCCGATGGTGCGTCGCATCAGTTGTCTAGTCGCCGTCTCCGTGTTCGTCCTGTCAGGGGCGTTGGGGATCTCTGGCCCCGCCTCGGCCCAGGGACCGAGCAACTGGACGAGGATCACCACGCCGAGCAAGACGTTCACCTATCACGTCGACTCGACCGGAGGCGCCGTCAACCAGCTGCGGGTGTCCGGGCAGGCCGGCGGAACGAGCTTTACGAGTGTGAACATCGTGTGCGTGGTCGACACCCCGAGCGGTGGCTTCGGCGGCCCGCCCCTCGCGACAGACGTTCCCGTCACCAACGGGTCGTTCACTGTCCTGGCGGAGGTTCCGCAAGCCATCGGCATCTGCCGGTTGCGCGCCATCCCGAGCAACATCCCCGATTTCGGCTACCTCGGCGCCTTCTCCGGTCCGATCATGTACAGCTATTCGTTCGGCAAGGTCGAGGACGCGTCGGCGACGGTGTCCTTCGCCGTGGCGACCGCCTTCGGTTCGGGCATTGCCGCACTGTCCGACGCTGCCGCCTGCCCGGTCGCCGGGATGTTGACCATCGACATGCCCGACGTCGAGCTGCGCGGCCCAGGCACGCCGATGTGCGCGTTGGGCCTGCATCCGCAGAACATCACCGCGTCCGGGACGCCGACCGCGTCCGCAGTCCGGGTGGACGGCAAGAACGCGTACCTACCGGGTGGTGTGTCCGGCTTCCTTCGCGATCCCGCCTTCCTCGGGCTCACGCTGAGCCAGCCGTCGATCACGACGAGCTTCACCAGGAACGGCAATACGGGCGACGTCACGGTGACCGAGTCCTTGCGACTCATGCGCTGCAACGGCGACAACACGATCCCGCCGACCGCGCAAACCTGCTCGAGCCTGGTTGGAACCGGCATCACCTTCAAACAGGTGCTCCAGCTCATCCGAGGTAACCACCAGGTGCTGATCCACGACTCGTTCGTCTCAACCGACGGCCACGCCCATACGGTGACCGCGCAGTACCAATCGCAGATCTCTCGCGCACGAGACGGCGAGCCGGGCTACGTCTACCCGAAGCACGCGAGCTCGTTCAGGCGCGCGGCCCTCGACCAGGTGGTGACCGGCCTCGGCGCCGGACCCGCGAGCGTTCTCGTGCGCTCGGACTTCTACGCGAGCAGCACAGATGTGCAGGCGGACACCCAG
>JAVHWG010000403.1:0-4366 GCA_032159965.1 Mycobacterium sp. | reverse complement strand
GGTCCTCTACGCCACCGAACGGGGCTGCACCCGGCCCGGCTGCACCGTGCCCGCCGCCTGGTGCCAAGCCCACCACCTCACCCACTGGGCCAAAGGCGGACCCACCGACATCAACAACCTCACCCTGGCCTGCGGACCAGACAACCGCCTCGCCGACACCGACGGCTGGAGCACCCGCAAAAACCACAACGGCGAAACCGAATGGATCCCCCCACCCCACCTGCACACCAACAGACCCCGCACCAACACCTACTGGCACCCCGAAAGAATGCAGCCCGAAAACGACGACGACGAAGACGAGGCCTAGCGACGGCGAGCCAGCGCACCCGCGAAGGCGATGACGACCAAGCCGGCCACCGGAACCGTCAGCAGGCCGACGCGCAGGCTGTACGTGTCGGCGAGCGTGCCGACAATCAGTGGTGCGCAGACGAATCCGACCCGCATCAACCAGGTGACGGCCGTCAGACCGGCGCCGGGTTTGAGGCCGGGCAGTTCGTCGGCGCGTTGCATTGCGGCGGGAATCATTGTCGCAACACCGAACCCGGCCGCGGCGAAACCCGCCACCGCCGCGGGCATGCTGGGAAACGCGAGCGACAACCCCATCCCGGCCGCTGTGATCAGCCCGCCGGTGCGTGCCACGGCCCGCTGTCCGAATCGATCGACCAAGCGGTCGCCTACCAGGCGTCCGATGAATTGGAACCCCACCGCGGCGATGAAACCGCAGACGGCAATCGCTCCCGGCGCGCCCAGGTCCCGCAGATAAAGCGTCGCCCATGAACTGCCCGCGTCCTCGACGGCGGCGGAGGCAATCGCGATCATCACGAGCGCGGCGAGGATCGCATACGTCGTCGTCCTGGGCGCGGAGCGCTCGGCAGCGGCCCGCGCGGCGGCGGGTTCGTCGGGCCCCGGTAGCAGGAATCGGAATGCAACCGCACACACGCCGCAGAACACAACAGCCGATACGCCCAGGTGAAATCCGCGTGGGACGTGCAGTGCAATCGCAGCAGCACCCATCGCTCCGCCGGTGATGGCGCCCACCGACCACACCGCGTGAAACGAATTGATGATCGAGCGCCCGTACCGCCGCTGCACTCGCAGCCCGTGCGCATTCTGCGCAACGTCGGTCACGGCATCGGCTCCGCCGGCGACGAACAGGGCCGCGCCAAGTGTCACGGCCGACGGTGCCACCCCTGCGAGCCACGCGAACACCGCAATACCGACCGATCCCCACACCGCAACGCGCGATGAGCGGAATCGCCGCAGGAGCATGGCCGCCCACGGCCCGCTGACCAGCGCCCCCACCGAGAACGCCGCAACCGCCGCACCGTAGGCAGCATTGGACAACCCCAAGTCCGCTTTGATTTCCGGGTACCTCGGCAGCAGATTCGCGAACAGCGCGCCGTTGCTCAAGAACAATGCGGCGACGGCGACGCGTGCGCGGCGATCCCGGGCCGACGGGGACGCTGCCAGTCGTCCCGACCGCATCTGCCGGACACTACCTGCCACCTCATCCGTCAAGATGGCCGACATGACCTCGCCATCGCTCGCGGAGCTGTCGGCACGCCACCGCGTCGCCACTCACTACGAGAACGCCGACGGCCAGCTGGTCGTCGTCGGAGACCAGACGCTCATCGCCGTGCTCGCCGCCCTCGGCGTCGAAGCGGGGACCGAGGCGCAGTGCCTCGCTGCACTGAAGGAACACGACCGCGAGTACTGGTCGCGTCCGCTTCCGCCCGTGATCGTGATGCGCGAAGGAACCCCGGTGCCGTTCTGGGTTCATGTGCCTCACGGTGAACCGGCCCGGTTGTGGATCCGGTTGGAAGACGGCACAGTCTGGACCGGCCTGCGTCAGCTGGACAACTTCACTCCCCCATACGACCTCGACGGGACGCTCATCGGTGAGGCCACATTCGAGCTGCCGGCCACCCTGCCGCTGGGGTATCACCGCCTCCACGTCGACGACGTCAGCCACGACGATGGCGCAGCGGTGATCGTCGGTCCCGCCGAACTCACCGTTCCAGATCGGCTGGGCTCGCGCCGGAGCTGGGGTCTGGCGATACAGCTGTACAGCGTCCGCTCCAAGAGATCGTGGGGCGTCGGCGATCTCACCGATCTCACGGACCTCGCCGTAGTGGCGGCTTCGCGGTACAAGGCCGGCTACGTGCTGGTGAATCCGCTGCACGCCGCAGCCCCGAGCGCGCCGATGGAGCCGTCGCCCTACCTGCCGACGTCCCGTCGCTTCGTCAACCCGATATATCTGCGCCCCGAAGCCATCACCGAGTTCGCCGACGTCAGCCACCGCCGACGAATCCGCAAGTTGCAGGAGGACGTCCAATCCGGCGCCAAGCGCGTCGACACGATCGACCGTGATGCCGCGTGGGCAGCCAAACGCGCCGCGCTCGAAGAGGTGTACAAAGTAAGCCGTTCCGCGGGAAGGGAACTCGCGTACTTCGCGTATCGGCAACGCGAAGGCAGGCTGCTCGATGACTTCGCGACGTGGTGCGCGCTGGCCGAGGTTCACGGCAGCGACTGGCACCTATGGCCCAAGGATCTCCAGCACCCCGACGGACCGGGAATCACCTCGTTCGCCGCAGAACACGCCGACGAGATCGACTTTCACCGCTGGCTGCAATGGCAACTGGACGACCAGCTGTGCGTCGCCCAGGCGCACACGGTCCAGGCTGGCATGGCGTTGGGGATCATGCATGACCTTGCCGTCGGCGTGCACCCTGCTGGTGCCGACGCGTGGGCGCTGCAGGATGTGCTGGCCCTCGGCGTGAGCGTGGGCGCCCCTCCGGACGCATTCAATCAGCAGGGGCAGGACTGGTCTCAGCCTCCGTGGCGTCCGGATGCGTTGGCGCAGAACGAATATCGGCCGTTCAGGAGTATGGTCAATGCCATCCTGCGGCACGCGGGCGGTGTCCGGATCGACCACGTGATGGGTCTTTTCCGGTTGTGGTGGATTCCCGACGGTAGCCCCCCGACCGACGGCACATACGTCTACTACGACGACGAGGCGATGGTCGGAATCCTTGCCCTGGAGGCCCACCGTGCCGGAGCGCTCGTCGTCGGAGAAGACCTCGGCGTCGTTGAGCCGTGGGTGCGCGACTATCTCCGCGCCCGCGGTGTGTTCGGCACGTCGATCCTCTGGTTCGAGATGGACCGCGACGGCGAACCCCTCCCTGCCGAAGGGTGGCGCGAGTACTGCCTTTCGTCGGTCACCACGCATGACCTTCCTCCGACTGCGGGCTACCTCACGAACGAGCACGTCCGGCTGCGCGACCGCCTGGGTCTGCTGACACGCTCCTATGAGGACGAGCTCGCTGCCAGCACTGCCGAGCAGCAAGCATGGCTGACCGAATTGCGAAGGGTTGGCCTGCTGGGAAACGACCCTGACATCGACGGGACGGTGATGGCCCTTCACCGGTATCTGGGACGCACGCCCTCCAAGTTGCTGTCGCTGTCGCTGGCGGATGCGGTCGGTGACTGCCGCACCCAGAATCAGCCTGGAACCATAGACGAGTACCCGAATTGGCGTGTCCCCCTCTCCGGTCCGAAGGGGCGGCAACTGCTGCTCGAAGACGTGTTCCGTGACCGGCGGGCCGCGACTCTCGCGACGGCGATGCGGGCCATGATCGGAGGTGAGAACGCATGAGGTACGCCGTGATTGCCCCAGTCGCCGCGGGTGTCACCGCGGATCCCGAGTGGATGAGCGCATTCGTCCGACACGTCGAGGCATGCGGTTTCGACGAGATCGTCGCAGTCGAGCACACGGTGCTCGCGTCAGCCTATGACAGTGTGTACCCGTACGACGCGTCCGGGCGCGTCGAACTGTCTTCAGATTGTCCGGTTCCGGATCCTCTTGACCTGCTGATGTTTTCGGCTGCGCACACGACAAGTCTCGGACTCGCTACAGGTGTGCTGGTACTACCGAATCATCATCCGGTCGTGCTGGCCAAGCGGGTGGCCACTGTCGATGCGCTTTCCGGCGGGCGACTGCGACTGTGCATCGGCGTGGGTTGGCTGCGCGAGGAGATCGAGGCGTGCGGCGCGCCGTACACCCGTCGTGGACGACGTGCCGACGAGCAGATCGAGGTGATGCGCGTGCTGTGGGGCGACGAGCCTGCGTCCCACGACGGCGAGTTCTTCACGTTCCAGAACGTGACCTGTTACCCGAAGCCGGCCCAGCGTCGCCTGCCGATCCACGTTGGCGGTCACAGCATCGCTGCCGCCAAGAGGGCAGGCCGCCTCGGTGACGGCTTTCAGCCGCTCGGCGTCGCGGGCCCGCGGCTGGCGGAACTGGTCGATGTGATGCGTGACGCCGCCACGGGTGCCGGGCGCGATCCCGAGGCGCTCGAACTGTCAC
>JAVHWG010000391.1:0-3590 GCA_032159965.1 Mycobacterium sp. | reverse complement strand
AGGGCGCTCTCGGGGCCGTATTCGGCGTCACGACGGTGATCGGACCGCTGCTCGGCGGATTCCTCACCGACCACCTGAGTTGGCGCTGGGCGTTCTGGATCAACGTGCCGGTGGCTGTCATCGTTTTCCTGGTCGCTGCTGTCGCGATTCCTGCCCTGGGGCAACGAAGTAAACCCGCCATCGACTACGCAGGCATCGTTTTTGTCGGTCTCGGCGCATCGGGTCTGACACTGGCCACCAGCTGGGGCGGCAGCACCTATGCCTGGGGGTCGCCGATGATCGTCGGGCTGTTCGTCGCATCGGTGGTCGCCCTGGCGGTCTTCGTGTGGGTCGAACTGCATGCCGCCGAACCTGTGCTGCCGATCCGGTTGTTCTCCAATCCGGTGTTCACGGTCTGTTGCGTGCTGTCGTTCGTCGTGGGCTTCGCGATGCTGGGTGCTCTGACGTTCATGCCGACGTTCATGCAATTCGTCGACGGCGTGTCGGCCACCACGTCGGGTCTTCGAACCCTTCCGATGGTGGCCGGCCTGTTGCTGACATCGATCAGCAGCGGCGCGATTGTCGGCCGAACCGGTCGTTACAAGATCTTCCCGGTGGCGGGCACGCTGATCATGGCTGTCGGGTTCGTGCTTCTGTCGCGTATGGACGCGGCGACGCCCGTGCTGCTGCAGTCGTTGTACTTGTTCGTTCTTGGTTGCGGGATCGGCATGTGCATGCAGGTGCTGGTCCTGATCGTGCAGAACACGTCCGACTTCGCCGATCTTGGGGTGGCGACGTCGGGAGTGACCTTCTTCCGCACCATCGGCAGTTCGTTCGGCGCGGCGATATTCGGCTCACTGTTCACCAATTTCATGAAGGACCGCATCGGCTCGGCGCTTGCGGCCGGCGGTGCGCCACCTGCAGCTGCCCTGTCGCCGAAAGTCCTGCACCAACTGCCCCCGGACGCTGCCGCTCCGTTGGTGCAGGCCTACGCGGACTCGCTCGATCTCGTCTTTCTGTGCGCGGCGCCGGTCGCGATCGTCGGGTTCCTGGTGTCCCTGCTGCTCAAGGAGGTGCCTCTACACGATCGCGAGGCCGTGGGCCTGGATCTCGGCGAGGGTTTTGCAATGCCCAACAGTGAGTCGCCGGACATGCTGCTGGAGACCACGATCGGCCGGATGATGCGCAACAGCCCCGCCGTGCGGCTGCAAGCATTGTGTGAGCGGGTCGGGTGCGAGCTCGACATCGCACAGACGTGGGCACTCCTGCAGATCTACCGTTATGCCCAAGTGTTCGGCTCGGCACGTCTCGAGGACATCGCCGACCGCTTGCGGGTACCGAAAGAAGTCCTCGAGCCGACATTCGATCGGTTGGTCGAGCGGGGGTACGCGCTGCACACCGGCGGCAGCCTGTGGCTGACGCAGGCCGGCCGGCGTCAGGTCGACGTCTTGTCGGCGGGAATCACCGAATACTGGGTGGACAAACTGGACCAGTCACCGACGTTCGAGGGCCGGCCCGATCGCGACGAAGTGCAGGCGGCAATCGAGCGGATCGCGCATCGGATACTCGTACAACGCGATTGGGCTGAGGACGCCGACCGTCCGGTGCCGGCTTCGCGCTAGGGCAAAAGGTTTGGATATTGCTAGCCAAGGGGATTCGGCACACAGCGGCGGGCTGAGATCGGTTGCGTCTGTGCTTGTCGTCAGGCGGTGATAGTGCGCAACCCTGACGTTAAGAAGCTAGCGTCCGGCCCGTCATCGCCGATGGGGATTCGTGACGATGAGGACAGTCGTCAGCTGGGTGGCCGAGACACGCACTGTGCGGCGTAGAGCTGCTCGCCGAGTTTGTCCATCAGCTCCAGCTGCGTCTCGAGCCAGTCGATGTGCTTTTCCTCGTCGTCGAGGATCTTTTCCAGGAGGATCGCGCTGGTCGAGTCCTGTTTCTCGCGGCACATCACGATGCCTGGGGCCAGCCGCGCCTTCACTTCGTATTCGACGGCGAGATCGCTCTCGAACTGCTCGCGCAAAGACTGCCCCACTCGCAGCGAGAACAGCCGCTGGTAGTTGGGCAGTCCGTCGAGAAGCAGGATGCGATCGGTGACCCATTCGGCGTGGTGCATCTCTTCGATGGACTCTTCGCGAGTGTGTTTGGCGAGTTCGGAGAAGCCCCAATTCTCCTGCATTTTCGCGTGCAGAAAGTACTGATTGATGGCGGTCAGCTCGCTGGTGAGTTGTTCGTTCAACAGCTTCAGAACATCGGGGTCGCCTTGCATGCACACGAATCTAGTGCATGACAAATGCTCCGCATTGTCATTGAGGACCTAGATGTCGCCATGTCCTCTTGACATAGGGTTGGCTAACCTGGTGGCTAGAGCCATGTTTGTGTGTCTGTGCACCGGCGTCACGAGCCACACGGTGGCCGTCGCGGCGGCGCGCGGAGCGCGGACGTGCAGCGACGTCGCGAAGGTGTGCGGCGCTGGAAGTACGATCTTCGAGACGTCACCGGAATGCGCTGTGCTGCAGAGAGGTTGGAGCGTGGCTCGGATATCGGCGACGGCCTTAAGGACCTGGCGAGCCATCGGAATGCCTCGTCTCGTTCACCCGAAACTGACGCGGTCTAGCCAGAAGTCGAGCAGGTGCGCATCGCCGAGCACCTCGACGGTGCCGTGGCCAGGCGAGCGTCGACGATAGACGACGAGCAGCAATTCGACCAAGGGGCCGCGGACGGCGACCGCGCACTTTTCGTGGGCGTGGCGCCAGACGAGTGCATCACCGGTGAGGTCGACCACCCACTCGGCGCAGTCGCCGGAGTCGGTGTCCGTCGCATGAAAATGTTAGGTGCGACCTGGCCCGAGCAACTCTCGTGTCTCAGGATGCAGCTCGAAGTGCATTGGTAGCGAGGTCAATTCCATCCACTCGTCGAGTCCGTCCAGCGCGATGTCAGCGGCGAGCGTGAAACGTTGACCCAAGGCGAGTACCGCGTCGGCGCGGTGCAGTGCCGTTTCGTGAGTGAACCTGCGGGCGTAGAACGCCGCGACTCCGTTGGGTATCGGCCCGGTCGCGACAGGGGCGTCCGGGCTGACCCCCTGCAGCGCGTCGGCAAGGTCGACTGCCCCTTCGCGGAGCCACGGTGCCAGCGTCGCCGGGGCCTCGTCGGCGTACGCGGACAGACCGCGAAAGTCGTCGTCCGGCAACGGTGCTGTTGCACCGATGCGCACCATCTCGGCAGCCCAGCGCTGGCCGCCGCCGAGATGGCGGACCAGTTGACCGACATTCCAGCCTGGGCAAGACGGCACGTCGACGGTCATATCGGCACCTTCGATCGCGCTGCTCAGCAGCTCGGATTGCGTGACGATCTCCGCGCAGTGACGCTGATATTCCAGTAAGCCCATCAGCGGGCCCACATCGGGATGATGAATACTCCCTCGTCTTCTACAGTGATCCCTTGGGCATCGGCGAGATGCCCCACCGCGAACGTCTTGACCCCGTCGATTCGTTCGATGGTGGCCTCGGTGTGCAAGTCGCCAAGTGGCGTCCCCCGGAGATACCGGCAGCTGATGGTGCCCGTGAACGACGGCCGCGTCAGGCCACCGCTGGCGACCTCACCGAGGA
>JAVHWG010000370.1:0-3002 GCA_032159965.1 Mycobacterium sp. | reverse complement strand
CACTCGCGGAACTCCGCACCGTGCAGATCCTCGTCGACATACCGCGTCATGCTCCGCATACTAAGTCCGAGCACCGACAAGCCAGCCTCCCGGCCTGTATTTGACCCTCATCCAGGTCCTGACCGAGCGCGAAGAACGCAACAGCGTCACGATCGCCTCCAACGAATCCTTATCGGATGACCAAGAGCTTCAACGACCCGCACTTGTGCGCGGACCATCGTCGACCGGCTCACCTACGGCGGCAACATCATCGAGATCGCGCACGCCTACCGCCTCGCCCAGACCCGCTCCCGCCACGAGACCCAGCAAGCCGCAGGCTGGGGCGCAAATCAAGCCGTCAATCTGTGGCCACGGTGAGATCACCTCAGTGAGTGCTGAATGGTCGACCTCACGACCGCGCCGCTGTGTCGCGAGCGCATCCGAATTGGTAATTTCCAGCTGGGGAGAGTCCATCGGCCGTGCTCGGGCGATGACGCAGATGATCGATCGAGCGCGCGCTCATCGGCATGGCAGCGCGGATCGCGACATGAGAATGCACCCTCGCAGATGCGGGGATGATTGATCCTGGCACCAGCGGAGCCGGCCCAAAGAGTGGCGCATGCACCCGCGCTCGATCTGGTCAGCCTCAGCGCCTGAGCGTCCAACGCCATTCCGGGAACTCTGCGACGATTCCGCGGTTCGCCGACCATCGCTCGATTTGGCTGCCGATCCGTCCTCCTAGGATGAGGACGCAACTTACCCGGGCGGCTAAAGAGTCAGCCTTGCTAGGCGGACGAGTGGCGGTCAAGTCCTCGAAGACGTCAACGGGACCGGACACCTCGGTGCACGCCGTGCGCGGCACCGTCATTCAGGATGCATGTCCTCGGGACTTCTCAGAATCAGGACCGTCATATCCAGCAGACGCCGGTAGTAGGAGGCCTCATAGCCGTCCAGGGCTGGAATCGCGCGGTGAGCTTCTGCTCGCAATCGGCGAGAAGGTTCCATCGCAGGTCGTCGATGCGGCCCCGTTTCCGAGCCACGTGCTGACACAACCCGAGACGTTGGAATCGAGGCTCACCATCTCGACACCATTGGCGTCGGCGGCTATCAGCCGACGCGGAAACGCGGCCTGCCGATGTTCCTCGTAAAGCTCGGCCGCGGTACGCAAGAGTTGGTCCAGCAAGAAGTCACCCTCCGATCACCGACCGGGCGAGTGCCCACCATAGTGCGCGCTCATTCGGCACGACAGGACGCCTTCCGCATCGCGCTGCCGGGGTGTGCCCATTGGAGGCCCGTGGTCTACGCGTGGTGTCGAAACACGGGGCGGCCAGGCCCGGCGCGGTAAAGCCGCGGGCGCTGGTCGACATGCGTGTGCAGATCGACAGCCACCCGACTACGAGCTATCGCCGCTGGAGAAGCCGCTCCGACAGGGTGTTGCGCAGATCGTCGGGCAGCCCGTCGATCTCGACCAGCGCGGGCAGCAGTTGCGGTTCAGTCATGTACGCCCGAAACGCCCTCGCGATCGTCACCCGGTGCGCCGGACGGTCCTCGACAGTCACCGGATCGCCGGCCCACACCTCGCCCGGCTCGAGCACCCGCAAGTACGCGCCTGGGCGGTTCATCCGGGCGAAAGTCTTCGCCCAGCGCGGCTCTCCCATCTTGCGCTGGAACGTGACGCACGGGATTCGGCCGAATGTCGGCTGGAGGACCAACCGTGGACCGATGCGCCACCGCTCGCCGATGACCGCGCCGTTGACGTCGATCCCCTCGGTCGTGAGGTTCTCGCCGAAGAGCCCGTTGGCCAGCGGGCGGCTCAACCGCAGCTGCCACCAGTCGTAGTCCTCCCGCGCGTACGCGTAAACGGCCTGATCGTCGCCGCCGTGGTGCTCGGTGTCGAAGATCTGGTCACCGACCAGGCCGCTGTGCAGCCCGGTCGTCTTAGGCCCCGGCGCGCGCACTGTGACCAGGTGATCAACTGGACGCTTGTTGATGCCCGTGAGACCAACGTCCTTGGCCGGGTTGGGTTCCGGCACCGCCAGGTTGACCGAAACGACTTTGCTCACGCCTCGCAATTTAACCGCCCTGGCCACCGAACGCCCCACAATTTCCCGCCATCCGCGGTGCCCTGGAGGTCCGCGCTCGTCCCCAGATCGGGCTGCCTGGTGTCTAATTCTGACGAGCTCGTTTGGCCACGCTATAGGCGCGGTCCGCCGGACTACAGCGCCACCGCACTCGTCCGAGTGATGCCATGGCGCGAACTCGCTAGCTTCGGATTCATGATCGTTTGGCTCAACGGCACCCACGGGGTGGGTAAGACCACGACCAGCGCTCTCCTGCAGCAGCTGATCCCGGATTCACGGGTCTTCGACGCGGAGAAGGTCGGCCAGACACTCATGGACATCACGCCAGGGCTGCCCGCGACGGATAACTTCCAGCACTGGCCGCCGTGGCGCCAGCTCGTCATCGAGACCGCCCGCCACGTACTCGCCTACACCGGCGGCACTCTGGTGATACCCATGACTGTCCTGGTCGAGCGGTACTGGCGCGAGATCACCACCGGCCTCGCCCAACACGCGATCCCGGTAAGGCACTTCGTCCTTCACGCTGACCGAGACACCCTCCGCGGACGCATCGAGATCGAACACGCCGTGCCCTCCCCGTTCCGCCTGAAATATCTTGGGCCCTACGCCGAGGCGGCGAACACGTGGCTACACGGCGCGGCCGAGGTTGTCGACACCACGCACCTCATGCCTGCCCAGGTCGCCGCGCAGATCGCGCAGGCCCTCGACCTATGAGGCGCGCACGTGCCATTACTGGACCGTCTGATAGTGGCGGATGAGCGCAATTGATTGTGGAGGTGCCGATTACGGCGAGTTCGCGGGCTTGGCCTTCTGCGGGTTGATCGTCTCGTGGCGGGCCAGCATGGCCACGAACTCGCCGATCTTTCGCTCGCGGGTCTCGGCCCGTTTGACGGCATTGACGCGGTAGATGAGAGCGAACCGGTTGGTCTTGGTGAGTACGTC
>JAVHWG010000367.1:0-2780 GCA_032159965.1 Mycobacterium sp. | reverse complement strand
TCGTCGACGGCGAGATGGAGATCATGCCGGGCGTGGTGATCCATCCTGCTTTCCGTGCTCACACCAACGGATCGCAGTTGCTCGAAGTGCCCACCAGCATTGGCAAGTTGGTGTTCGGCTCCGACGCGTATTCGTCGTCGGAAGGCATCCGCGACTGGTACCCGGCGAACAGCACGTTCCGGTTTGATCTGAAGTCCGCCACGGCGACTATATCCTAAGCTGGACTTTGGCGCTTTTTGTTGGGCGTAGGGCATGCGTGTATGGGCATAGGGCCGGCCCTACTTACGTTTGAATCGGACGCGTTCCATTGTTTCTGTAGCCACGGCGGCGCGATAGATGCCGATCGCAAAGCGCGGGTCACCGGCAAGATCGTCGCCCTGGAGACGCTTTAACGCCGGTGCCCGGGTAAACACCTCGTCCATCAGTTCCGGACGTGTCATCAAGTCCGGGAGCATCGGCACGATGATGCGCGCGGTCATCGCAAAACTCTCCGGCTGCAGGAGACGCGCAGCCATCTCCAGCCCTGGTCGCGCGGTCTTTTCCAGGGTCTCGTCGACCAGCCAGGTTTCCTTGTCCCGCAGCAGATCACGCAGGATCAGACCTGTGGTCGGGTGCCGCTGCTCGACGCGCCACAGGGAGAAGCGCGCCCGACGCATCGCCGCGAGCACGATGGCCTCGTCCGAGCCGGGCGCGAACCGTGTAATCCGGGCGTAGCGGTCGATCGGGTGGGAGCGGCCCGGGCGAGGAAGGTAGATGGCCAGATCCTCCGGCAGCGTCTTTTCCATTTCGTTTTCGAGCACAATCGCCTTGCCGTCGGTCATATCGATCCGCTTGGCCCAGTCGAGCAGGACGTCCGCAGCGATGATGTCGAGGACGGCCTCGTGTTGCTGCTTGCTGATCTGACGCAGGCGGCGGTAACGGGCGAGGATCTCGGTGCGCGACAGCGGTGGCAGCCCCGGCGGCGAGGTCGGCCTGACAGGGGGCTGCAAGCGCAAAAGCGAGGCAACCGGGGCGAGCCAGCGGCGAAGCGGCACTGGTGGCGATCCGACCATTCCCCATCCTCCGTCTCGGGAACAGGCACGGTATGGCCTGACGAGGGAGGGAGCCATGGCGAAGATCGACGTATCCGGCAGCACCCGAACGATGGAGATGTGGCTGGCACCGTTCGCGGCGATGTTCACGCAGCCGTCGTGGCTGAACGCGGTGGCGCTGGCGACGGGGGCCCTGCTGTGTCTGAACCGCCGCACGGTATGCGCGGCGTTGCGGGCGGTGGACGGTGCCTCGGACAAAGGGTTCAGCCGGTTCCACCGGTTCCTCTCGCGCGGCGTGTGGTCGGGTCTGGACGGCTCCAGGATCCTGCTTGGCCTGCTGGTGCAGGCGTTCGTGCCCGAGGGCCAGCCGCTGGTGGTTGGCGTCGACGACTTCATCGAACGCCGGCGCGGCGGCAAGATCCGCGACAAGGGCATCTATCGTGATCCGGTGCGCTCAAGCCGCGGCTTCTTCGTCAAGGTCGAAGGTTTGCGCTGGCTGTCGTTTCAGGTGCTGGCCAAACCTGGCTTCGCCAGGCGCGTGTGGGGATTGCCGTTCCTGACGGTTCTGTGCCCCTCGGAACGGGCTAATGCCAAGAGGCGGCGACGGCACCGGACGCTGCCGGAGAAGGCCGTTTGGGGCATGCGGCTAATTGCCCGCTGGTGTCCCGGCCGGCTGCCGGTCATGGTCGGGGACGGCGCTTTCGCCAGCCTGGAGGTGTTCCGAGCCTTGCAGGAGCGGGTGGTGTGCGTGGCACGCTGCCGGATGGACGCGCGGTTCTTCAACCCGCCGCCGGCGCGCAAGAAAGGACAGAAAGGCAGGTCACGTGTCGTCGGCACACGTCAGCTGACGCTCAAGACGCGGGCGATCAGGAAAGCCACGAAGTGGGCGCGCATGACCGTCCCCGGATGGCGGGCGAAGGACGGCGCGACGGATCGGGACGTCGATGTCGCGACCGGAACGGCACTGTGGAACTCGCACGGGACGACCGTGCCGGTGCGATGGGTTTTGACCCGGGATCCGACCGGACGCGCTGAGACGCGCGCCTTCGTCTGCTCCGACCCGCAGCGAACGGCCTTGGACATATTGACGTGGTACGCGCGGCGCTGGTCGGTGGAGGTCACCTTCGAAGAAACCCGGCGCCATCTCGGGGTTGAGACCCAACGTCAATGGTCGGATCCGGCGATCCATCGCACCACGCCGCTGCTGCTCGGGTTGTTCTCGCTGGTGACGGTGCGGGCCTGTGAGCTGGCGGCACGGGCCGGTCGGCTGCCGGTGCTGGGCGCTGCGTGGTACAAGAACCCGGACCCGACCTTCGCCGACTGCCTCGCTTCCGTCCGGCGGGTCCTTTGGGCGGAAGAGGCGCTGCATCCGATTTTGTGGCGGGACGATTTTCCGACTTGGCGGTCGCGACCGCGAACTGCAGAAAAGCCGAGGCCTCTACAGCAGCGATTGGCGGAGCTTACGTCCTATGCCGCCTGACATATCCCGAAACCGCCAAAGTCCAGGTAAGCGATGCTCTGCCACCCTTGGGGTGTCAGCGCTTCAGGATGGGTGGTCGGGCTGCCAATTCCACGGCATCAGCTCGTCGATGCGGTTTTGGGGCCAGCCGTTGACCAGGCGTGTCAGCAAATCCGCAAAATAGGCCTGCGGATTGACGCAGTTGAGCTTGCAGGTTTCGATCAGTGACGCGAGGCAGGCCCAGTTTTCTGCGCCTTCGTCACTGCCCGCAAAGAGACTATTTTTTCTCG
>JAVHWG010000476.1:0-2671 GCA_032159965.1 Mycobacterium sp. | reverse complement strand
CCCTCGCAGTCGGAGTCCGACGCCGCGGTCGTGCTGTCGACGGGCATCGCGAGGCGTTATTCCGGCCAGAACCTTCAGGTCGTCGTCGTTCCACTCGCCGACGGCGCCACCACGCTGGCGACTCCCTCTCCCCCCTTCGAGCGTCAAATCACCATCAAAGAGGGTCCGGACAAGGGGGTCTCGCTACAGCCCACGAACGGTATGCCCGCGCTGCTGATCTCCGGGCCCGGCGGCGAGCTCACCAATCAAACTCGATTGCTGGCCGACGATTCTCTCCAGTTCGCGCTCTCCCCGCAGACGGTTGCCGGGCCGCTGTCGATCAAGCAGGAGCTCGTCAGCGATACGACCACGCTGCTACAGCTCAACAAGTCCGGGCTCAAGTCGGAGGCGACATGGCCGAAGGTGGGAGTCGAGATAGACCAGACTCGGTTCGGACATTCAATACATGGAATTCGGGTGCACCTCAACGGTTCCCATACCCCGGTCCCGGTCGGCATGGGTGGCGAAGTGACCGTCGGGGTGGGTGGCGACGTCCTGGCCCGGTGGGCGGCGGAAGCAAGCGGCACGATCGATCGCTGGATCGACATCCCGGACCGACTGATCGGGCGGACCACTGTCCTCGACGTTTCGGTGCACACCACCGGTGAAGTCGGACAGTGCGGCGACTATCTGCCGATCGCCCTCGCGATTGACGGCAGCACTCAGATCGAAGCCAATCCTGCGAACCCGCCGGTGCCACAAGGTTTCCGGTCGCTTCCGCAAGCGTTGATGCCGGGTGTCAAGATTGGCTTGGGTGACGACGCATTGGGCGATACCGGCCGCGCGATCCAGCTCGTGATGGCCCTGCAGCGATCAACCCCTGTGCCCCTGACCACCACGGTGACCAGCCTCAAGCAGGCAATCGACAGCCCCGACCCCGCGGTCCTCGTCTCCGCCGACGGCTGGCCCGACAAGACCATCGCGCTGCCCTTCAGCACGGACCAGGGGCAGGTCACCCTCAATGCCCTCGACGCCGACGGCAAGCCGAAGACACTGACGCTCGACCCAGCCGTCCAGTTCGGCTCGCTACAGACCGTGTTCGACGGAAAGCGCTCGCTTCTGATCGCCACCTCGAACGGGGCGCCTGCGCAACTCGATGAACTGCTGCGCTGGTTGTCCGGCGAGAGTGGTCGGCTCTCGGGCCTGAACGGACGGGCGGTCGTCTCCGTACCTGGAAGCGCACCTGCCACCATTCCGAACCCTCCCACCGATCTCGCGGCGGCGCCCGAGGGATCGGGCCCTCGAAGCGGACTCGACCTGGCCTGGTGGATCGCAGGCGGCGTCGTGGCCGCCGCCGCCGCCGGTGCGCTCGTCATCGCATTGCGTGCCCGGCGATCCCATCGGACTGACGATGTAGCGGCCGAAGACAATTCGCCCGACTAGTACCCGATCCGCGGTTCCGAACGATGACTACGAGAAGACCGGCGTCGGCCTGCCGAACAGATATCCCTGTGCAAGGTCGGCGCCCAAATCGGCAAGCTTCGTCAGCACGGCCTCCGTCTCGACACCCTCGGCGATGGTGGTCAAGCCGAACGCCCGCGCTACCCCGACGATGGCGCTCACGACGCGTTCGTCGTGGCGATCCTCTAGCACTGTCTTGACGAAGCTTTGATCGATCTTCAACACGTGGAGATCCAGGTTTCGCAGTTCGGTGAACGTGCCGTAACCGGTTCCAAAGTCGTCGAGAGCGACCCGGCAACCCAGACCTCGCATGCCCACGGAGAATGCCTTGGACTTCGCGGGAGAGGCTAGCGCCGTCGTCTCGGTGATCTCGAAGATCATCCTGCCGGTTGCCTCCGGCCCCGCCATGGTGAGCACCTCGAAGATCTCGCTCATTGCCGTCGAGTCCGCGATCGTTTGGCCGGTGATGTTCACCGTCACCTGCCTACCGGCACGAGCCAATTCGACCGCGCGCCCGACCATGTATCGATCGATCATCGGCATGAGGCCGTACCGCTCACACTGCGGCAGGAACTTATCCGGGGGCAGGATCTCCTCTGTCTCGATCGAGCGGAGCCGAACCAGCAACTCCTCTTCGATCGGCTCCCTGGTCAAGATGTCCACGATCGGTTGCGAATAGACCAGGAGCCTTCCGTCACCGATGGCAGCACCTATGAGCTCTTGCCACTCGGCTCGTCCAGCCGCTTCTCGCTCGATCGTCTTGCGGTGGGTGATGTCGGTTCGTATCGTCGCGAGCTCCATCAGCGCACCAGCGGCATTGGGCAATGGAAATCGTTGGGTCACAACCGAGATCGTTTCGGCCCCAAGTTGAATCAACTCTTCCTCTGTGGTCTCAGCCCCGTCCCAGAGGTCATCCGCGGCGAGCTGGGCGCGTTCGAGAACGTCGGTGGGCAGGACCGCTTCCTCGGTTCGACCAATCACGCCCTCCACCGACTCCTGTCCGAACAGCTGACAGAAGGCCTTGTTGACCCAGGTGTAGCGAGATTGGCGATCGAGTACCGAGATTGCCGACGGAGTATTACCCACCACCGCCTCGAACCGTTCCTTCTGGATCCTCAATTGCTCCTGCGCTGCGACCTGCTCGTCGACGATCCGGACTGCAAAGATCATCCCGTCGGTGTTGCCCTCGAAATCAATGTAGGGCTTTCCGTGGCCGTCGACCCAGCGATAA
>JAVHWG010000337.1:0-6193 GCA_032159965.1 Mycobacterium sp. | reverse complement strand
CCATGGCCTCTGCCGACGGCTACCCCGACGGTCAGCCCAGCGCTGGGATTCAGAAGGGTGACTCGCTCGTCTTCGCGATAAAAATCCTCGGCATCGCGAGTTGAACTGCACACGAAGTGAGCCAGCGACAACGTGAACTGCGCCGGGTGCGTGACGGCGGTGGTCCGGGCGCGGACGACGCGAAGATCGCCCTTGGAGGGGGCTCGACTCGGCACCGATTGGAAGCGGCGATCCGTGCATTGGCCGACCATCGCGGTCGCGACAGCAGCATCTGCCCGTCAGATGCCGCGCGCGCCGTCGGTGGTGAGAATTGGCGCGATTTCATGGATGACGCCCGCGAATTGGCCTGCAAGCTAGCGAGATCCGGCAACGTCGAGATCACGCAGCGCGGCAAGGTCATCGATCCGGACGGCGGTGTGAGCGGTCCGATCCGTATCAGACCGGCCGCCGGTTGAGGGCGAGTCCTTACGCGGACTGGTGAGCGATCTGAATCAGATTGCCGCAGGTATCGTCGAGCACCGCTGTGGTCACCGGACCCATGTTCGTAGGCTCCTGGGTGAAGCGCACCCCAAGCCCGCGGAGCCGTTCGTACTCCGCCGCGACGTCCTCTACGGCGAACGAGGTAAATGGAATGCCGTCGGCGACCAACGCTTCTTTAAAGGGTTTGGCGGCAGGATGCTCGTCGGGTTCCAGGACGAGTTCGGTGCCCTCCGGGTCCTCCGCGGACACCACGGTGATCCAACGATGCTGACCCAACGGAACGTCGACCTTTGCCGTGAAACCGAGGACCTCGGTGTAGAACTGCAATGCCTTTTCCTGGTCGTCGACGAGGACGCTGGTCAGGTTTATCTTCATGTCGGTCCTTCCCTGTTGAGCCACCGCCGGACAATCGGTTCGAGCGGAGCCGTGTTGATGTAATGGAACTTGTACCGGCCCTCGCGGCGCGTCTCGACCAAACCCGCGGCCTCGAGAACGTCGAGGTGCTGCGATACCGCCTGCCGCGAGGAACCAAGCTGGTGTTTGGTTGCCAGTCGCGCGCATATCTCAAAGAGCGTCTGGCCATTCCGGTCGCTCAGTTCGTCCAGGATTGTGCGGCGCGTGGGATCGGCCAATGCCTTAAAGACGTCCCCCACCGATCGAGATTATGCAAGTAGTTACTTGCCTGTCAAGGTGGGAACTGCCGTGAACCAGGCGGCCATGAGGCACATGTTTCGAATGTCTGTTCGATGGTTATCCCCTGCCGCGGAGGTGGTGACAATGACAAGCGAACAACCCGCACCCAACGAGAATCCGGAGAAGGACACGTCGCAGTGGGTGACCGGCGATGAACCAATGACCGGCCCGCAGCGCAGTTATCTGCAGACCCTGGCCCAAGAGGCGGGTCGCGAAGTGTCCGACGACCTGAGCAAGGCACAGGCGTCGGATCTGATCGAAGAGTTGCAGCAGCAGACCGGCCGCGGTTCTTGACTCTCACGCCGCCTTCGCAGGCGAGCCGAACCAGCTGGTCAGCGCGTCCGTGAGTCCGGCGTCCGTCATGTCGTCGCTAACCCAGGCGACGTGTCCATCGGGCCGGATCAGCACAGCGTGAGGAGCGCCGACGGCGCCCAGAACCGGAAGTTCCCACACTGCAACGTGTTCGGCTTCGACCACCTGGATCCGCGGCTGTTGTGCTTCGAAGTCGAACCTGCCCAGTTTGCCGAAATCGAGCAAGACGGGCCGGGCGTCGTGTAGCAGGGTGAAGACCCGGACTGGACCTTCGGCGGTGACCAGGTCGACATCAGGAACGCGGCGACCAAGCAGCGGGTGTCCGTCACCGAGTCCGTAGCAGATGTCTAGACCAGACATCATGGCCGCAAACCGTTTTCGGGGCTCGTCCAAGGCAAGCAGCTCGGCGACATGTTCGCTTAAGGCCCGTGTGCGGTGATCTGGGGATCGTAGCGCTACCTGCGCCATCGTGGTGCGCAACGCCCGCGCCGCGACCGGATGACGTTCGGAGTGGTAGGTGTCCAACAGGGACTGCGGTGATACGCCGTTCACGACCTGCGCCAATTTCCATCCCAGATTTACGGCATCCTGCATGCCGATGTTGAGCCCTTGCCCTCCCACCGGATAATGCACATGAGCGGCATCGCCGGCCAACAACACGCGTCCCTTGCGGTAAGCCGCAGCCTGCCGTGTCGTGTCGGTGAATCTTGAAATCGATGTCGGACTGTGGATTCCGAAATCGGTACCGTACACGGAGATGAGCGCCTCGCTGAGATCGCGCAATGTAGGTTCATCCGTGGGTCCGATATGGTGCTCTGTGACGAGGACCCGGATCGGGCCACTGTCCTCCAACCGGCTGATCCCGTGAACACCGACAGCGTCGTGACGGATGCCCCACTCCGGTTCGTCTGCCATCTCGACCTCCGCGATGAGGCTGCTCGTCGTTGGATCCCATCCGGGGAAGTCGATGCCCGCAACCTTCCGGATCAGACTGCGTCCGCCGTCGCAGCCGACGAGGAAGGCAGCTCGCAGTGACTGCCCACCGGACAACCGGACGTCGACGCCGGCATCGCTTTGTTCGAATCCCGCCACCTCGTGTCCGCGGTAGATCGGGATCGAGAGCTCGTCGACCCAGTCAGCGAGCGTGCGTTCGATGTGTTTCTGCACCAGTGCCAGACCATAAGGATGGCGAGTGGGAAAGTCGCTCATGTCCAAGCGAATTCCCGCAAAACCCGCCACCTGCGCTACGTAGCCCTGCGAAAGGAACCGGTCGGCGATGCCGCGCTGATCGAGGATTTCGATCGTGCGCGAATGGAGGCCGAGCGCGCGCGAGCCGACGAGGTCCTGACTGGTGCGCCGCTCGACGATGGCGGCGTCGATTCCGGCCAGCGCCAACTCCCCCGCCAGCATCAGCCCAGTCGGTCCTCCGCCGGCTACGAGTACTGCGTGGTCGGTGATAGGCCGGCTCGGCCGCCGGTCCACCGCTGGCTGTACGTGCATCCAACTCACCCCCAAGTAAGCGATTTTCGTTCTCGGCCAGCGATTCTGGAGCATCACCCCGGTCTTGCCGCAACCCCCCGGGTGCGCTATATATTGAAGTGGGAGCGGGAATCACACGGTTGCCCATTCAGCTGTCCTCGATCCTCGTGAGTCACTCGGCCAAATTCTTCGCCGCGAATCAACATGTCGTACGGGTCTGTTACTGATGGTTACCTCATCTGTCACACGAGCAACAGAGTTGCAGCCCGCGGCCGGTGGGGCGCCCCGACAACCAGGTACGAGCCGAAAAGGACAACCGGATGAACACAGTCCTCTACTTCAGCCCCGATGACGTCATCTATGAGACCCGCGCCTACAGCAAGGCGGATATTGCCGAGCTTGTGCACAACTGTGGTCTCGAAAGTCTGTCCAGCGCGGACGCGCAATTCGACTTCTGGTTCACCACGTCGACCCATCGCTGCCACCGCGGGGTCAATCGCAGTGCAACTCGAATGCTATTGGCCACCACGCAGTTCAACAGCAAGTCGGTGCCGCTGCTGCGGGGCGGAGTCGTCGTTGCCACCCACGATCCGGACGGTGCCCTCGACGGGCTGAGCTGGCAGCAATTGGATGTCCTGGCCCAGCGCCACCGCAGCCTGACCCGACGCGAGCAACGTAACCTCGGCCGCCGGATCGGCCGCGACGATCGCCGTCGTCAGCGCAGCCAGGGCCCGGCGCAGACCGCCGGCGGCGTGCAAGTGCAACAGTCGACTGCTCCGCAGTAACGGAACCCCGCATTGTCAGGGATCGATCAGATCGCGGAAGGCTCCTGCTGGATGCACAGAAGCGCCGGCATCTCGGACCCGATCAGCCAGTGCTGCGTCCGAAGTCACCACCGTGATCTGATGTGGCCTGTCGTCGGCGCGCACGCGGCGGACGATCTCGTCATCGCCCGAATTCACTGCCGCTTCAGGGGCGTGCGCGACCTCGATCACCGACGAACGAATCGGCGGTGACATCGGATGCTCGAACACGACAGTGACCTGTGAGCCCTCAGTCAAGGCCCAGCGTTCGAGGTTCTCCACCAACCTGGCCATCGCGCGCCGACGGTTTTTCCACCACCCGTCGGGGCGTATCCCAATGACATTCATCGCGTCGACCATCCACCGCATATCGGCGTCAGCATCTGCGAAGGAAATCGGCGAGCTGATCGGAGGTCTTCGACCACCCGTTGTGGAAGTCGTCGAATTCCTGTGGCGGCATGAGGGAATGCTCGATCGACATGAGTGTCTGATCAGAGTCGAACGGCTCGAAAGACACGTTGACGACGCTGACGGTTGTCGGGTCATCCCAGTTCGAATTGCTCCAGGTGAAACGGAGCTGACGCGGACGATCGACGGCCAGGAACTGTCCGGTGATCAAGACGCTGGTGCCCCTATCGTCGACGTCGAAGCGCACAACGCCACCGACGTGGGGCTCGACCGTGATGGCGATACATCGGGCAGGGCGCGGACACATCCACTCCTCCAACGATTCTGGGTCCAGCCATTGGTCGAACACCACTTCCGGCGCAGCGGGCATCACCCGCTGCAATCGAACCACAGGTGCGTCGGTCATCGTCCACGTTCCTTGCGGCGCAACCGCGCCGAGAGAGCGTCGGCACGCGCCGCCCAGAAGTCTGTCTGCTCGTCGATCCATCGTTGTGCCATCGTCAGTCCCTCTGGGCGCAGGGATAACCAGTGCTCGCGGCCCCGCACCTCGCGCTGAACGAGTCCGGCGGATTCCAGCACACCGACATGGCGCGATACACCGGCGAAGGTCATCGGCAGCGGTGCGGCCAGATCGGTAATGCGGGCGTCGCCTTTTCGAAGCACTTCCAGAAGGCGGCGTCGGGTGGGGTCGGCGAGCGCTGCGTACGCCCGGTCCAACACCTGATCTTCAACCATGTTGTTGACTATAGCGCCCGATCGTGCTGTGCTGAGACGCGATATTCAATGAGTCCGTTTAATGTCTGCCAAGCCGTCTGAAGCGAGAGATGCCTGTGACCACCTCGACTGTCCGCCCGCCCGTCGCTGACCCGCGCCTGGTTGCCCGCCTGTATCAAGAGACGCGACAGCGGATCACCGCATTGGTGACCGCCCTTGACGAGCAGGCGCTGAGCACCGCCGTCGCGGCATGTCCGGATTGGTCGGTCCGCGACGTGGTGGCGCACGTGACGGCCGTCGCCGAAGACTGGGTCAGCGGTCGGTTGGTCGGCCCGCCCACCGCCGCCCAGACGGCCGCCCAAGTCGCACGATTCGACGGCCGCGACGTCGTCGAGATCCTGGCCGCGTGGGCCGACACGACAACACAACTGGACCGCATGGCCGAGATCGACGGTGCTGAACCGCCGCTGGGCGACGTCGTCTCCCATGAGCACGATATTCGCGGTGCGATCGGCGGGCCGGACGCTCGGGATTGCGCGGCGGTGTGGTATTCATCCGATCGGTTGCTCCACATGCTGCAGACGCCGGTGCCGTTGCGCGTGACGGTCGAGGACGGACAGTATCTGAGCGGACCTGACGGGGACGCTCGAATACAGCTTCGGACAACGCGATTCGATGCCCTGCGGTGGAGAACCGGGCGGCGTAGCCGTGCCCAGCTCGCCGCAATGAATTGGTCGGCTGACCCCGCGCCCGTACTCGATCATTTGTACATGTTCGGTCCGGCCGCCACAGACATCGTCGAATAACGCAGATGACAGGGGAAATCGGGATACCGCCGGCAGTCGACCGCGCTACCTTCGAGGCCGAAGTGGACAGGCTGCGGGTGCGGGAGAAAGCGCACGTCCGCGGAGGCGACGCGATTGCGGCACAACGTCGACGCCTGCCGATGGTCGAGGTCGACGCCGGCCTCGAGTTGACCGGTCCCGACGGGCCGCTCACGTTGCTCGACGCCTTCGAAGGGCGCCGCCAACTCATCGCTTATTACTTCATGTGGAACCCGGGGCGGCCCGCGCCCGAACAGTGTGAGGGCTGCACCTGGTGCACCACCCACGTCGACGAGCTCGCGTACCTGCACTCCCGCGACATCACGTACGCGGTCTTCTGCCAGGGGCCCTACGAGGAGAGCAACCGCTATCACGAATTCATGGGCTGGCGGATGCCCTGGTACTCGGCACTCCCGTCCCTCGATGCACTTCTCGTCGGAAGACACGTCGGAATGATGCATCTCGTCTGTTATCTCCGCG
>JAVHWG010000289.1:0-5451 GCA_032159965.1 Mycobacterium sp. | reverse complement strand
GTCACGAACGTTCCAGGGCGGAGCCCTACTGCGGCCAGCGGCGGGACGAAACGCAACACCGTGCCGGCCAGTCCGCAGTCGATCTTGGCATCGGGCGGTGGGGCGATCGTCCCGCTGACCGCCAGTTGGTCGGCCGACCCGTCGACCCGAAAGCCGAGTGCTGTCAGCGCGCCGATCATCAAATCAGTGTCGCGGCTGCGCAGCGCGCCGCTGATGGTGGAGACACCGCCGTGGGCCGCAGCCAGAGCCGCGAGGACCAGTGCCCGGTTGGTCTGTGATTTGGAGCCAGGCACCGTCACCGTCGCGTGCACCGGCCGCGACGTCGCAGGGGCCGGCCAGGTGTCCACGTGCTCCATCATTGCTCACCGGCGATCGCAAGCGCGGCGAAGCCGGGTGCGGCGGGTCGCAGCTCGATTAACCCGGCGATCGCAAGCGCGGCGAAGCCGGGTGCAGCGGGTCGCCGCTCGACAACCCGGCGATCGCAAGCGCGGCAAAGCCGGGTGCGGCGGGTCGCCGCTCGACAACCCACCGGGCACCATGGAGACATGTGTGGACGATTCGCTGTGACGACAGACCCGGCGGTGCTGGCCGAGAAAATCCATGCGATCAACGAAGCGCGCGCGGGGGACTCGGGGGGACCGAACTACAACGTGGCGCCGACCACCACCATCACCACGGTGGTTCGCCGTCACGACGAGCCCGATGACGAGCCGACGAGGCGAGTCCGATCGATGCGCTGGGGATTGATTCCGCCCTGGGCAAAGGCCGGGTCTGACGGTGCACCGGAGTCGAAAGGACCGCTGCTGATCAACGCCCGCGCGGAGAAGGTCACCACCTCGCCGGCGTTTCGTGCCAGCGCCAAGTCCAAGCGCTGCCTGATACCGATGGACGGCTACTACGAGTGGCGGGCCGACGCCGACACCGGGAAGAAGGCCCGGAAGACGCCGTACTTCCTGCATCGCGCTGACGGGAAGATGCTGTTCACGGCGGGCCTCTGGTCGGTCTGGAAGCCGACGCAGGACGCGACCCCGTTGTTGAGTTGCACGATCATCACCACCGACGCGGTCGGCGAGCTCGGCGAGATCCACGACCGGATGCCCCTGATCGTGCCCGAACGCGACTGGGATCGCTGGCTGGATCCGGACGCCCCGGCCGACCTCGACCTGCTCGCCACCCCGCCGAGCATCCTCGGCATCGAAATGAGGCAGGTCTCCACCCTGGTCAACAGCATCCGCAACAACGGCCCCGAGCTGCTGGAGCCGGCCGAGCCGCAGCCCGAACAGGCCACGCTGCTCTAGTCAGGCCGCGCTTTGCTCCTCATCGGGAGCGAGCAGCTTCTCGGGATGGTGGAAGGCGTTCACCGTGTCACGCGCAACCGTCGCCTGACTGCACCCAACAGCATCCGCGATCGTGCGCTGACTGGCCTCGGGACAGTCCTCCAGAATCTTCGCGATAGTGGCGCGGCGCTCATCAGGCGTCATCGCAACCTCCCGTCATCGGTGGCACTACCAGAACGTTCGCATTGCACCCACGAAAGTGTTGTTTGACCATGCGCGTTCGGGGGTGGTGGGAGGGGGCCCCCGGTGGGGGTCCGCCGCCGCACTTGCTTGTGAACGCGTTGTGGCGCACCTGGCGGTGGGCTTGCATGGTGGGGTCTGCTCAAACCCACGGTTCGCCATTGCCGAACGACCAATCCGAGCGGTCAACGAAGACCGTGTTGATCATGATGTCATCAGGGCGTACGGAAAGCTTGCTCTTCAGTTCGTCGGCTATATATCGGAAGAAAGCAAGTTTCGATTCCTTATCATTTCCGACAGTGCTGGTCACTTGGATCAAGATGAAGTCAGGAGAACGATTCCAGCCGAGGAAGTGTTGGTCGTAAATGAAATTATCGGACGAATGCTCGTTGATGACGATGAAGCGATCGCCGTCCGGTGCCTTCAGGACATCGACAATTCCCTTGTACACGATGTCGGCCACAGCGACGCGATACTCGGCGGTCTTTCCCTGAAGTAGGTCGATCCGTGCAAACGGCATAGTGGTCTCCTCTCTGGGCGCAGATTGTTGAAAGCACTGGGATTAAGTCTTCAAGTCGGAGCAAATCATCAGAGGTTATGTCGCATTGTGGATCACGTCCCAGCCGAGCGTGTCGGCGAGGGCGCGGCAGTCCTCCTGTTGACGCGCGACGCCCAGACCGCCGCCGCCCCGGCGGGGTGTATCGGCGGTGCCGGGGTCGTTGCTGATACGGGCGTATATCGCGGCCCGCTTCGCGGTGCTTGTGCTGTTCATGCTCCAGTCTACGGTGCACAACTGTGACATGCTTTGGCGTACAACATGACTCGTTGAGCCGGAGAGGCCAGCCGTTTAGCGTGATAGAGGGCCAGAGGTTTGCCGTTGTCGAGAATGGCCAGGTAATGGTGAGCATGGGCGGCCATCCGGACGAGATCGCTCATGGGCAGCAGGGCTCCGCCTGCGGTCAATCCACGTCCGGCTCCGGCTGCCAGGTCGTTGAGTGTGGTAGTCACCACGATCGTGGCGGGAAGTTTGTTGTGCTGACCGAGCTTTTCTGACATCAAAAGGCCTCGGAGTCCGGCCAGTAGACCGTCGTGATTGCGTTGCGCCTGAGAGCGGCTGTCGCGCCCGGCATGGGTCGCCGGACGGGTCGCTCTAGATCACAGGCGCTTCGTCGTCGGGATTGCACATGCCGGGAGCGGCCAGTTTCGCCAGCACGGCGTCGAGCGTCGCCCGCAACTCGCAGTTCAGATATCCGCTGATACGCGACATTCCGTCGAATCCCTGTCGTCCGACCACCACGCCGCGCCGCCACGCACGGTCGTCATCGGTGAAGTCACCGTCCGGGTTGATGCAGTCCATCAAGACGTGCGCGTACTTGGCGAGTTCGTCGGGGCGGAACTCGACGGCTTTATGCGCCAGGTCGGCTTCGGCAGCCTGGCGGGTCAGCAGATCAACGCCACTGGGCAAGCGGCGGAAAAAACTCCGGATCACCCTCACGTGCTCTTCCCCGATGCGTCCCTCGCGCTGCGCCTCGGCGGTCACAGTCAATTGCGGTGACAACATCTCCCCGGTCAACGCGCGACGTCCGCCCAAATCGGCGGCTTGGGCCGTGCGGCGGTTGGCCACGGTTCGGGAGATCCGGAGCAGGTCGGCCAGCGCCGTAGCCAGTTTCCCGCCCAACTCCCTCATCGGTGGCCTGCTCGGCGACCTGGCTGATCGACGCCTGCCCCGGGACCCGGAGTCGACGCGCAACGGCTTCCAGGCGCGCGAGTATTCTCAGCCGCTCGGGTGTGGTCAACACGTCAAAAGACGTACCGCACAACCGGTCCAGGCCGACATCGAGCGCGCCGAGGATCTCGACGATATCTTCGCGCGTGCTCGACGTCATGGTGCCGACTCTAGGACGGCCCACCGACAAAAAATCTGGCGATGTGACTATTGGAAGCAAAGTGGCAAAAGTTGTTTGAGCTCGGTCGGTTACCTCTCGAGGTAACGCAGTGCGGCATGAGCCGCATTGGCCCCGCACATGCCATGGGCACCGGGGCCGGGCGGCGTGGCCGCCGAACAGATGTACATGCCCGGAACGCCGATGGCGTAGGGCGACAACGTTGTTCGCGGGCCGAAGGTTAACTGGCGAATATTCTTGGCGCCGGTCATGATGTCGCCGCCGACGTAGTTCGCGTTCAAGGCCGCAAACTGCGCGGGAGTGCGAACCGCCTGCCCCACGATCCGATCGCGGAAACCGGGAGCGAACCGTTCGATCTGCGCGATGATCGCCGCTGTCGCGTCCCCGGAATACCCGTTAGGCACATGGGCATACGTCCAGACCGGATGGATGTTGCCGACCGATCGCTGCGGATCGGCCAGGTACTGCTGACCGACCAAGACGAACGGTCGTTCGGGCATCCGCCCGGCACTCACCTCGCGTTCGGCGGCGGCCAGTTCGCGGTAGGCGCCAGCGACGTGGACCGTGCCGGCCCGATGCGCCTCAAGACTGGTCCACGGCACGCCACCCTCCACGGCGAAGTCGACTTTGAAAGCGCCTGGCCCGTGCCGGAATCGACGGTAAGCACGAGCAATGCGGGCCGGTAACCGGTTACCGAGAATGTCGGCGACCGCGCCCGGTGCCAGGTCGAAGATCGTCACGTCGGCGGCCGGCAGCTGCGAGGCGTGCTGCACCGGGGTGCCCGTCTCGATCGTGGCGCCCAACTCGGCGAGCACCGACGCCAGCGCCCGGGTAATGGACTGTGAGCCACCGGCCGCGACGGGCCAACCGTAATGGTGTCCGGCCGTCAGGATGCCGACCCCGATGGCCGACGTCATCGGGTGGTGCAGCGGCCGAAAGGTATGCGCGGCAACACCACCGAACAGCGCGCGGGCCTGCGGCGTGCGGAACACCCGCGCGAGCACGGAACCAGGAAGCACGGTCGGGGCGCCGAACCGGGCCAACGCCAGCGGATGGTCCGGCCAGCGCAATAGCGGGCCCATGATGTCGTCGGCGAGCGTGTCGAAGTTTGCCGACGTCCAGCCGAACAACCGCCGCCAGCGCGGGCCGTCGACGCCCAACCCGTCGGCAGTCGCCTGCACCGAGCGGTGCAGCACGCCGGCCGTCCCGTCGTCGAGTGGGTGCACGCAGTCGATCTCAGGCCAACGCCACTGCAGGCCATGGCGTTCCAAGCTCAGGCTGCTCAGGAACGTCGAACCCACAGCCATCGGATGAATCGCGGAGCAGTGGTCATGCAGCAGGCCGGCAACGATGGCCTCGCCACCTCGAGTGCCACCCCCGATCTCGTCGGCGGCTTCCAACACCGTGACGCTCATGCCGCCCTGGGCGAGGGCCACGGCTGCAGCGAGCCCGTTGGGCCCACTGCCGACCACGACCGCTGTGCTCGTCATACCCGAAACCCTATGCCGAGGCTGCCGCATACCCGCAATACCGAGGATTGCTCGGCTAAGCTAGAGTTATTCTCGTGCCGCGGTCAACTGCCGATGGGCGCGGCCGATTGATGCAGTCGGCCCGCCGCCGTTTCGCGGCTGACGGCGCCCTTGCCGCGACGCTCGACGAGGTCCGCCGGGATGCGGAGGTCAGCGTCGGCGCGCTTTACCATCACTTTCCCGACAAAGCCGCGCTGGCGGCGGCGGTCTACGCCCAGGTGATGGGTGAGTACCAGGCGGGATTCGTGGCAATGTTGCGCCGTCACGACAGTGCGGAGGGCGGAATCCGCGGCGGCGTCGTCCACCATCTGCGGTGGGTTGCCGACCACCGAGGCGAGGCGGCGTTGCTGCTGGGGGACAGGCTGGACAGCGCAGAGCTGCGGGAGTCCAACCGGACGTTCTTCGCCGAGATCCGGGACTGGTGGCGGCCACATCAGCACTATGGGGCCCTGCGCCCGATGCAGGTAGAAGTCACCGCCGCGTTGTGGTTCGGCCCGGCCC